>CALWAK010000005.1 GCA_944373095.1 uncultured Bacilli bacterium | reverse complement strand
AGTGATTTAAAATCACCCATTTATATTAATTCATTTATCAAATTTATTGTCACCAACACTATTTGACAAAGAACCTATATTCTTCTACTTCTAAAATAGTCTTATTAAAATTATCGTAACAAGTATCAAACCACTTGACATTCATTTGATTATTAAACCAAGTATATTGTCTTTTAGCATAATGACGAGAATTTTTCTTTATTAACTCAGTAGCATCTTCTAAAGATATTTTACCATCTAAATAAGAATATAACTCTTTATAACCTATACCAGTTAATATTGCTTTACTACGAATATTTAAATTATAAAACTTCTTTACTTCATCAATTAAACCATCTTTGATCATTTTATCAACACGGTTATTTATTTTTTCATATAATGTTGCTCTATCAGTAGTTAAACCAATAATTTTAAAATCATATAATGGTGTAGGTTCCACAATTGATATATCTTTTTTATTTAAAAAACGAATTAAACGTTTACGATTATTTACATGTATATTACAATTTTTATCTTTTTTTAAACACATATTATATAGTTCTTCATTCGTGTATTCATCATAAGTTTTATTATCATCATCTAAACTAAATCGATAATCGTATAACGCTGCTTTTAAATATAACCCCGTTCCTCCAACAAATATAATATTATGATCTTTATAAGTATCTAATATATTTCTTGCATCTTTTTGATAATCAAAAACTGTATAATTAGTATTTATATCAACAAAATCTATTAGTTTATGAGGAATACCTTCCATCTCTTCATTAGTTACTTTAGCTGTACCTATATCTAGACCTTTATATACTTGCATTGCGTCACAATTAACTATAATAGCATTATATTTTTTTGCAAGTTCAATCGATAATTTTGTTTTACCAACTGCAGTTGGTCCTACTACACATAAAATCATATATTACCTCGTTAAGCCCAATACTTTATTAAAAGTTTCAGTATCTTCATTATTATTTTTTAAATATTGTTTTAAAAAGTACACTTTATCTTGATTATTATCAAATATTAAATCGCAAAATTCTAAAGCACTATCCATATGGATCATATCATAATTAGAAAAATACTTATAGTTCATATCATTTAATTTTTTTCTTCTTAATATAACATCATAATCAAACCTATCACTTACAACATAATATAACATTTTCATAAAGAAATTAATATTATTTTGCCAAATAATAGGATTAAAAGTACCATTAGGGTTTCTAAACTCTATGGTATTATCAAATTTATAAACACCTAATTTTTGTAATTGTTTAAATCTAACTGCAGAATCTGGGCTAACTTTTAAATTTTCTAATATATAAGGCCAAATATGTTCTCCATTTTTTGTAAGTTCTTGATAATAAGAGTCATATGTAAAATAACAACTATGTGCATTATCATCAATTACTAATCTTTCTTTAGTATATTCCCCATTAGCAAAGCGGAATATAACATCCTCATAAGTTGCCCACAATAATAAAAAACGTTTCATGTATTCATAATTATTTGGTAAGATTTGGGCTCCAATATGAACATGAGCAGCACAATTTTCTTCTACAGTAGCATATTTATTAATTTCTTTACATACTGATTGTATACTATTCCACGCATCAATATCATCTCTTAAAACTGGAGAAGTAAATTCAAGTCCATCTAATATAGTTGGATCTTCTTTTTTATCCCATCCTTCATCTAAATAAATATATAACTTACTTAAAAGTTCACTTGGTTCTAAAATATTTTCTGCTTCAATTTCAATACCAAATGTATCATTAGGATTAAAATTTAGTACTTTTCTATATTCTAATAAATATAAATTTATATAATAAATTATTTCTTCTAAATCTTTTTTAGATAATTTAGAAAATAATAAATTTTCATTTTTATTTAAATAATCAAATATTTCCATAATTACCCCCTAAAAAAGTAGTTATTATTATACTACTTTTTAATAAATAATTATAAATTTATATAAATTCTTTAAAATTATTTTACATTTTATTTATTAATTCATTACTCTTTTAAACATTCTTTCTAAATCATAATTAGTAAATTTAATCATAGTAGGTCTACCATGTGGACAATTATAGGGATTATCAGTTTTAACTAATTCATCTAAAAGTATAGTCATTGCATCAAGTGATATATGCATATTAGCTTTTATAGACATTTTACAAGCTAACGTAATTGAGGCATTCTCTCTAAATTTAATTGGATCAAACTTATTACCATAACTAATTATTAAATCAATAATTCTTCTAATACTCTCTTCTTCATATCCTTGTAACAACCAAGTTGGATGTTCTAATACTTTAAATGTATTAATACCAAACTCTTCTAAAATAAAACCAATACTATTTAAAAATTCTAAATGTTCTTTTAATATTAATGCTTCACTACTGCTTAATTCAATAGTTATAGGAAATAATGTTGCTGTTTTATAAACTTCACTTTCTTTTAAAGCGTTAAAAAACTTTTCATAATTAATTCTTTCTTGGGCAGCATGCTGATCAATTAAATACATACCTTCTTCATTTTCTGCAATAATGTACGTGCCATGAACAGCTCCAACTGGATATAATTTTAATTTCTTTATCTCTTTATTTTCTTCGACTATATTAGGAAGTTCTTTTTCCTTTTCTTCAACAAAAAAATTAAATTCTGTTTGCGTATTGTTATCATTATTATTAATAGTTTCTTTTTCTGCTATTATATTTTGTATTTCCTGTTTAGTTATTATATCAGTTGTTGCTTCTAATCTTTCTACAGCACTAGGTACCAATAAATTTTTATATAACGCATCTTTGATACTACTAGTCAGTAACTCTATTAACCCACTTATTTTACTTAATTTAATATCTTGTTTTGTAGGATGAATATTTACATCTATTAAAGTTGGATCGGTATTAATTTTTAATACAACTATAGGAAATTTAATATCAGGTTTATACGTATAATAAGCATCATTAATAGCTTTATTTAATTCATTATTTCTTACAACACGACCATTTACTATAGTAGTCATATGATATCTATTAGATTTTAATATTTCTGGTTTACATATATATCCATAAACGTCATAATCATCATTAGAAGCTTTAATTTCTAATAATTTAGAAGATACTTGTAACCCATATATCTCATGAATAGTCTTTTTTAAATTGTTACTACCACTAGTTTTTACAACAATATGGTCATTATTAGTTAATTTAAAACTTATATTTGGATAACTTAAAGCAAGTTTTTCAATATATGATACGCAATTTGCTAATTCAGTTGCTTCAGATTTTAAATATTTTAATCTAGCAGGTGTATTATAAAATAAATTTTTTACTTCTATTTTAGTACCTACTAAACTATCTGAATTTTCATTTATAATTAATTTACCACCTTTTATTTTTATATGTGTTCCAACACCACCAGTAGATGTAGTTAAATCAACTTCTGATACTGATGCGATTGAAGGTAATGCTTCTCCACGAAAACCTAAGGTATCAATAAAAAACAAATCATCTTCTCTTAACAATTTTGAAGTAGCATGTCTTTGAAAAGCAAGTAGCGCATCTTCCTTATCCATACCACAACCATTATCACTTACAATGATACCATTTAAACCACCATTAGTTAAGGCTACTTTTATATCTGTTGATAAAGCGTCAATTGAGTTTTCCACTAATTCTTTAACAACTGATGCAACTTTTTCAACAACTTCGCCTGCTGATATTTTATTAGCTAGGTTCTCGCTCATTACACATATCTTAGTCATTATTATTTCCCCCAAAGATAGATTTTCTTATTGTTATTAATGCTAAATACTTAGAATTTACTTTTAATTTACATTGTTTTTTAATATTTATAAAACCTAGACCATTGATTACCAAATCAGAATTATTAGGTACCTCTAATTCCATTGATTCAGCTGTATTAAAATTAAATTTCTTCTCTACTTTTATATCATTACTAAAATAAGTAGTAATACTATTAACACCAAAATCTTTAATAATAATATCATCTTCAATAAGTATAGATAAATTTTCTTTAGTTTGATAAGTTTTAGGTAATATTTCATTCTTACAATTTACTTTTTTTATTAAATAATCTTTTAAATCTAATATACTTAATTTATAATTAAAACCTGGTGTATCAGTAATAACTTTATTATCTACTTTAATATTTATAAAATCTATTGTTGTATTTGGCATATTACTTACAGTAACTAATTTATCTTCTAATAGATTATTAATTAATGTACTTTTACCTACATTAGTATAACCTACTATGTAACACTCTAAAATATTATTTTGTTCCATAATATTAATAATTTTTTTACTATTAATCCTTTTTTTAGATGAAACTAAATATATATCTTCTTTAATTAAATAATGATTATGTAAATAATCAATAATTTTATTATCTTTTATACTCTTAGGAATAATATCTTTTTTAGTTATTATTATATTTTTAGTACTATTTATCTTTTTATAAGTATTTATTACTTCATCATTAATATTTAAAAAGTCTATTAAAAAAAAGACATGTTTTTTATTTTTATTAATTACATCTATTAATTTATCATTATCTTTATTTACTTTAGAATATATAACTTCTCCATAATTAGTTAGTTTATGACATCTTTGACATATTTTAAATTTTAAATCTGGTACATACCCAGCTAAATTAGAATTTTCTGTTTGTAAAACAGCACCACAACCATTACATCTTTTAATCATAATATTTTCCTTTACTAAAACTTCCTTTTTTTTCAAATGATTTTAATATTAATTTTTCTATAAATCTATTAAATTTAGTCCAAATAAAATCTTCTTCACTTATTTTATCAACAAATATTGATGTAAAATTCATACGATTTGCTCCCCATATATCTGTTAATAATTGATCACCAATACAGGCTACTTCCGTATCTTTAAAATTAAACATCTTTAATATTTTTTTATACTTCTTTTTAAAAGGTTTACAAGAAGAATAAGATGAATCAATATTTAAAGTTTCTTTAAAAGGAGAAACCCTTTTTTTGCCACTATTAGACATAATAATTACTTTAAAATTTAAATCATCTAAATATGCAAATAATTCTTTAATTTTTCTAGTTGGTATAGTAGCATAAATAGGTACTAAAGTATTATCTAAATCAAATATTAAACACTTAATACCATTTTCTTTTAATTTTTTATAATTTATTTTATATATATCCTTAGCATATATATCTGGAAAAAATTGATTCATATTACAACTCCTATCTAATAAAAGCAAGATTACTCTTGCTTTAATACTATTCACATTCATTATTTTTTGTTAAAAAACTAGTACATTCTTGATCCAAACATAATAGTTTATCTTTATAATATAATTTAAAATCACCAAGTATTAAAGTATCCTTATCACTATTTATTCTACCTTTATATATGGCAGCATCAATATTATCTAAATTTAGTCCATAAACATATTCATCTTTAACAATATTTAATTTTTGACTTACTACTACAAAACTTTTAGTTTCTATTTTATTTATCCCTTTTAAATTAGATAATACCTCTTCAGATGAATTCATACCAGCTTTGTTATTAAAATATATATTTATTGTTGTATTACCATTTTCTAACTCATCTACTACATCATAACTTTTCAATGATTCTAATGTCTCTATTTTACTTATAATATTTTTATATTCATTAGTAGTATATTTTTCATTTAATATTACTAATGTACTAAATATCTCTGTTTTTTGACACCATGTTCCTTCAAATTTAGAACAACCACTTAAAATAAATATAGCAAATAATAAAAACAAAACCTTCTTCATTACATCTCCTGATTAATTAATTATAACATAGTATAAGTTAATTATCGAGTAAAACTTGGGTAACATCATAATTATAAATTTCTAAAATACTTACAGCTCTTCTACTTTTATTACCATAACGACAATATAAATAATATTTTTTATTTTTATCTAATAATGTTGAAAAATTATATACTAGATCTTGATAAGGAATATTAATAGCTCTACTATCATGCCAGTTATTATATGTAACATTATTTTCTAAATCTATTAATATACCATCATTAGTGTATTCACTTAATTTTATGCTTTTCATATTGCCTCCTAAAATAAGATATGCACATAAAATTATTTAGAACATTATAAAAAGAACCATAAGGTTCTAAAAGTCGTCATCCCCAAAGAAATCATCAAAAAATTCATCATCAGAAATAACATTATTATTAATAACTACAGAATCAGCATCAACATTTATTTTTGGTTTATCTTCTTCATTTCTTTCGATAACTAAATTTTCATTTGTACTTAATGTTTCATTTTTAGGTTCTTCAATTTTATTATTAATTTCTATTTTTTCTTCTTTGATAGGAATTTCTTCTAAAGTATCATAACTAGGTAATGTATAATTTGATTCATCAATACTTTCTTTTTTATTTTCTAAAATATTTGAATATTCAGTAGATAGATTATCAATTGCCTGCTTTATATCAATATTTTTTAATATATCATTATCAGTCTTAATTTCTTTATTTATATTAATATCAATAAGTAAATCTTCATCAACTTTCGCTGTATCCTCAATTGTTTTATCATTACTTATTATATCAGGTTTCTTTTCTTCTTCTTTTATTTTTGAAGTATCTATTTTAGAAGTCAAGCCTAAATAATCATCAATATTAGGTTTTTTAACATTACTTTCTAAAGTTTTAATAGCATCTTCTGTTATTGAATTTTTATTTAAGTTTTCTTTTTGCTTTGCCTCTTCAGCGTCTAATTCAGCAATCTTTTTATCTATATCACGCATCATTGCATCTAAATCAAAATTATTACCAAATAAATTATTATCAGCTTTATTAGTGTTAGCATTTGATAATGGGCTTGGGCCAAAAGGATTAGGATTATTATTTAATGAATTTCCCATATTACCAAATGGATTTGGATTAAAATTATTATTTCCAAACGGAGAACCACCTAAAGGAGATGCTGCAAATGGATTTCCGCCAAATGGTGAGAAACCACCAAATGGGTTAGCACCACCATTTGCCAAACTTTTTTCTTTTTTCTTTTCATTAACAAAGTTTTTTATATCAAATAAGGCAACTTGTTTGACAGTTCTTACCGGAAAATCAGCATCAACAACTTGATATCCCCAATCGACTTTATCATTAAATGGCAATTTAGTCTTGAATGGACTTTTTCTAATACGCATAATTATTGCTTCACCTAATTTTAGTTTTTGCAAATCTGTAACAGTTACTAACGGCGTTGAAGCAGTTTTATCTTTTTCTTTAGATTTAACCTCACCACACATTTTACTAATTTCTTCTAAAGCAGCAAGTTCAGTAGAGATCAAATATATTGTATTACCACAGTTACCACGAATTACTTCTGCTACTTCTTTACCATATACATCATTTAATTGGGCAAAGTTTTGAATAATAAAAGTAAAACGCATTTGTCTACTACGGGCTGCTGTAACCATAGAGTCAACATCTTTTAATGGAGGCATATTAGCAAACTCATCTAAAATAAAATTAGTCCTAATTGGTAATTTACCACCATTTTCTTGAGCAACATCTATTAAAGTTTCATAGCACTGTTTGATAAATATTGTTGCTAAAGCGTGATATGTAGTTTTTTCATCATGAACAACAATAAATACAGCAGTTTTTTCACGGCCAATATCTAATACACTAAAGTCACTATGACCTAACATTTCTGATAAATTTTCACGAGAAGCAAATAAACGTATTTTTTGTCTAAAAGTAGAAACTATACCACCTTTTGTATCACTAGGAGCATTAATAGTTCCAGATGCAAAAGTATAAGCACTAGAAGATTCGCCTTTTAATAAAAAGTATTCCTTAGCATAATTTGATGCTCCTAGTCTTTCTTCACCAATAGTAGCCATTAAACTGATTGAATTAATATTAATTTCTTCTTCTTTAGCATCTTGAAATAATCCTAATGCCAATCCAGAAAAATAATCGGCAGCAGATTTTTCCCAGAAAGGTTCACCTTTATTATTTGCATCATATAAAATATTTAAAGCAACATCATCTAATAATTCAGTAGCTTTATCCATATTTCCCATTTTATAATATTGATATGGTAAAGTTAAAGGATTCCACGCATTTCCTTTTAAAGGGTCACGAAAATTTAATACTATTACTTTATATCCTAACTCTTTTAATTTATTTGCTGAAGCAATATAAAGTTCTCCTTTTGGGTCGGTAATAATCATTGATTCACCTTTTTTAGCCAATAAATTAACCATTGGTTTAACAACACAACGTGATTTACCTGAACCAGATGAACCTATTACAAGTGTATGATACTCACCATTATCTACCCACATTTCATTATTTTTGCCAGTACAAAGTGGTACACCAGCTGCTTTTAAAGTTTTATCAGTTGTAACTACTTTTTCTACATCTCTATCTGTTTTTATATCTTTATCTTTAGCCCAGTTTGAATAACCCTTTTCTTCTTTTTCTTTAACAGTTATACCAACACCTTTTTTTTCTCTTTCAAAAACATAAGAAGAAACTGAAGAAAAAATCATAATTAGTGCTAAGAAAAATAGTAATAGCGTTATAGGTAAATAAGTACCTGTAAAAGCAGGTAAAGGATTTAGCCCCCATAATTTACCTTCAGCGCCAAAGTTAATAAAATTTAATACACCAATAGCACATAAATAAAGTAAAAATATACAAAATATCACAAAAATCAATAAATCCTTAGAAGTTATTCTAAATTTCATTAACAACACCCAATTTCTATATTACATTATACAATAAGTAAATAATAATATCTATCTTTTCTTTTTGATTATAAATCTTATTATTATAAAATAAACTATCAATATACCTATTATAATAAAAATAGTATATTTATTATTTTTATTTTCATTAACTATTTCTTCTTCATTAACTTTATCATCTTCATCCTTATTTTCACTATCTTGATTATCTTCTTTTTTCTTTTCTATATTTATAAATATATTCTTAGTTAAATAATTTTCCCTAGTAAACACCCAAGTATAAGAAGTACCATTTACTATATCAGCATTATTTTTAACAACATTTAAATCAGTTTCTAAAGTTATATTTATTTCAGTTAAATCAGTTATCAAATCAAAATATTTTAATCCATTACTTGTAGATATTATAATATTATTTTCATCATTTAAAAAACTTTTTGTATTATTTGAAAATAACCAACTTGTAGTCTTTACAAAGTTATCTAAAAAATTACTATTTTCTAAATTATATATATATCCAGTATTGCTTTGTAATGCCAAACTTTTTTTATAACACTTTTCAATAGACTCACATATTAGCGAATTCAAATCTGCTACTCCTTCAATAGTAGTTGGATAATACTCTTGATAAGATGTTGTAATTTCATCAATTGTTCTAGTAACAGTTATAAAATCGCTAATACTTATTTTTTCACTAAAACTTTCTTCGTCTATATTAATAGTGTAATTAACTGTACATCCACTTAATACAATTATAGAAAATAATATTACTATTAATTTTATCTTTCTCATTTTATCACCCACATAAACCTGGTAAATATTGTAATGGATCTACTCTTGTTCCATTTACACGAACTTCAAAATGTAAATGATTGCCTGTTGCAGCACCAGTATGACCAACATAACCAACTAATGTTCCAGCGGTAATTGTTTGATTAATTTGTAAATTTGATGGTCTTATCATGTGTGCGTATACTGTTGAAATTCCATTATTACCTGTAATTATAACATAATATCCATATCCATCTTTATCATAACCATTTAAAGTAACAGTGCCATCTTGAGCAGCATATATTGGCGTATTTGCTGCACGCGCTATATCAACGCCACCATGAGATTTTAAGATACCAGTTATTGGATGAATTCTATTACCAAATAAAGATGAACAATTACCAGTAGTTTCTAAAGGATTCATTAGACCATAAGAATTTACTTCTCCATTAATTGAGTCAACTTTTAAAGTTGTCGATAAAGTTCCTGTATCATAATAGAAACTTAATATTTCATTATAATTTTTACTTTCTTCTGTAGACATATAATAAGCACCATATTGGCTCATTCCACGCCCATGACCGCCATCACCATCAGTACCGCATGGATTTTCTAAATACGATGTCCCACTCCATTTTGGAACATTAGCATATGCCCAACTAATAGGAATGGCTTGATTTTTTTGAGCTAAATAATAATAATTCTGATCTTTACTAGCATAGCAAAAAGAATCATATTCCGTTGAAATTAAATTTCCATTCCCATCAGTCATTACTTGCCCACTTGTTTGAGCAACCGCATTTATAATTAACGAATCAGTTGTAGGTGTAAATTTTTGAGTATCATTACTGTCTATCATATAACATACACCATCAACATTTTTAGATCTAGTAAGTAAATAAGTACGAGCTGCTATAGAAAACACTTTGAAAGTTTCCTCATCTTTAAATCCCCCGACTTCATGGTTAATTACGCCAGCAACATAATCGTCTAAAGTATAAGTTCCCATAAATTTGCCATTTGTTATAGTTACATTATCACAAACGTTCATGTCAACGTAAGTTAAATTTTCTGAACCACTCATACCACAAATTTTATATATACCAAAGTTTTCTATTTCTAATTCTTTTGCTCTTAAATATTCTTCAATAATAGTTTTATAATCTGCACTACTATTTAAAGCAGCAACATTTGGTTCAATAGTTGGCGAATAACCTATAATTATTTCATTTTTACTATTTAAAGTTCCATAAGAAACTAAATTATATTTTGAATCTACTTGCTCATTATTTTCATCAAAATTATCTTCAGTAGAATTTGAAATAATACTTACATTATTAAATTTAGTTTTATCATTTAAAGTACATGTACTATTTTCAAAATCCATATCTGCATAAGTAATTAAATCAGTGTTAACAATTAAGCCCATTGCTTTATACACTTCAGCATTATCATATGTACCAAAATAATAGTTTACCGCTCCTGCTAAATATTCAGTAATATCATAAGTTCCAGCTGATGGACCACTAGGAATAATTACACTATCACATGATGTAATATTTATACAATTTACACCATTTTCATCAACATCTAATGATTTGCCACTTTGACCTACCATTATAAAACCAATTATTATTACTATAATAAATAATAAAATATATACACCTATAAAACTAGAAGCAACTAATTTTATAGGTATACTTGCTTCACCAAAAATTTTACTTTTCTTTTTTAACGCTAATGGGTTACTTTGTTTATCATTTTTTGAAGTATTATCTTCTTGACTATTTTGTTCGGTTGAATTGCTATCATTTTGCTTAGAATTCTCACTATTTTGCTTAGGATCTTTATTTTCCTGAACATCATTATTTTCTTGAGTTATTTCAGAGTTTTTATTTTGTTTAGGAGAATTAACTTTAGAAATTAAAATAGGTGTATTCGCTAAATTTTTTATAATAGTTTTAGAATTAATATTTTTTCCAATTTGTTTACCTAAAAAACCACCAATCTTACTTCCAATTGGACCACCTAAATAAGCTCCGGCTGCTTTTCCAGCTTTCTCTCCAGCATTTTCTGTAACTTTTTGAGTTCCCTTTTGAGGCACACTACTACCATTGCCATCAGTATCAATAGCAGCATTTGAAACTCTACTAGTTTTATTAAAAGTTTGTGGTTGTTCTTTATCATCTTTTTCTAAATCATTAACGTGAGAAGAATTAACTTTAGGAGGCAATACTCCACTATTATTAAATGAAGTTTCTCCAGTATTATCTTGATTATTAGTATATTGCTGCCTACTATTTAATTTTTGCTGTTCACCTAGTTTATTAACACCAGTATTATTAGTGGTATTTACTTTATTTTGA
Source organism: uncultured Bacilli bacterium (assembly GCA_944373095.1). Classification (GTDB taxonomy): domain Bacteria; phylum Bacillota_I; class Bacilli_A; order RF39; family UBA660; genus CAG-605. The sequence continues at coordinate 32,084 of CALWAK010000005.1, read as the reverse complement.
TCTTTTTTTTCTTCAGAATTATTCATAAATAACCACCTCTTATCAAAAATATTTTATCATATTTAATCATGAAAAAAAACTGCAAATTGCAGTTTTATAGCCCACCGCCCGAACCAAATGAGTCTAATTCTTCATTAGTAACAATAATGGATACTTGCATTCTTCTAGAGCCACAAATAAATAATCCTTGTCCCTGATTATAATATTTAATATTATTCTTTTCAGCTTCATTTAAATCTATTAACATAGATAAATCATCAACAGCTTGTTTTTTTAATCCCATAACTAAATAGTATGACGCATTATCAAAAATAGCTTTGCCATGCATGATTAAATTTTGAGCAGCAAAATCAGTTGGCTGTTGAGTAATAATAATAGTACCACTATTGTATTTACGAGCACGTCTTTGAATTTGTGCTAAAAATTCAGCTCCTAACTCATTATGAGAAGATAATAATACATGTGCTTCATCAACACTTAATACTGATGTTACAGTCTTATCAAGGCATAATCCCCAGGCATATTTTAAGATATTAAAGAATATTGCATCTCTAATATTTTCATTACTATTCATTAAATCTTTTATATTAAATACAACAAAATCACTATTAATATTTAAAGTTGTATGACCATTAAAATAATATCTTAATTCTTTAGTAAAAGGTCTAATTTTAAGTTCTAATCTTTCTAAAATATCTTTTTCTCTAGTTTTATCAGGAATTGATAATATTCTTCCTCTAATAGTTGCATAAACATCATCAAAAGTTGGATAATCCATACTAGTTAACTTAGAAAAATCAGTATTATAATCTATTCTAAACCTTTTATATGTATCTTGCATTATTTCACTAAACATTGTTAATACATCTTCTTCAATATCAGGCGAATAATATTTTAAGAATGCTTTTAAGGATTGCAAGGCTCTTGTAAGTATTGTATATCCTAGACCTTTATCTAATTCTTCTTCATCAGCATCAGCAACTATCTCTAATGGATTAATCATACCGAATTCTCCACCTTTACCCATATCTAAGAAGTCCCCATCAAGAAATCTAGCCATCTCTTCTAGTTCACCTTCTGGATCTATGGCTATTACTTTATAACCATTTCTTATATGGCTTCTTAAAAGTAATTTACTTGCAGTTGATTTACCACTACCTGATGTACCCAATATAATCATATTAGCATTATTTCTATTATATTCTTTTTTTATTTGATATAAAAATTGATTAAATAATACTACACCACCAGAATAATCAACACCAAGCAATGTAGAATTTCCAATATCTTTAACACTATCAAAAATAAATGGATACATGGCTGCTAGAGTTGGTGATGGAATTGGTGTACCAATTCTTTCTTCTAAATCTTGTTTAGGAAATATAGGTAAAATAGATTTTAATGCTTTTTCTTGTTCAAACATTAATTGAATACCTTGCATTCCCATAGCATCTAAAAAACTTCTAACATTTATTTTTTTATTTTCTAAATCTTCTTTTGAATCCCCAACAATTAATAAATGTAGTTGAAAATCAAATATTCTAGATTGGGTAGCAGCTAACATTTGTACAAATTGTTCTAAAGATTCATAATCTTGTCTAATTCTTTCTTGAATAGTACGGTCATTTTCATTTTGATATCTTTGTTTTAAATCCGCAATTTCTTTATTAATCATTTTAGACATTGTACTAAATTCTATTGGTATGTGTTTTGCAACCACTTTTACACCTGCTATATTACTTAAATCTGCCAAATATCCAGGACCAATATATTTAGGATAACTAATAATTGTAAATACAGTACAATACTTTCCACTCATAATAAAGTCAGTTACATTAAATTTCATCCCTTTAGGGGCTAATTCACTTTTTATATTTAACATTAAAACATCACCGTCCCAAAGTTTGTTGCAACACCACCATTTAAGAAGTTATCTAAAATCATTCTTAAATCAGTATTTGATACTTGCATAGAATTTAAACCACAATTTGCTAATCCAGTTATTAAAGTTCTAAGTCTTTTTTGAATTATATCTATTCTTTTTTCTTTAAATAAAATAAAATATTCTGTATCAACTATATTATATTCAGCACCCATAAAAGAATTAGCTTTATTTATATCTTGCATAATTAATTTTCTAGTAATATTACTGTTAGTTTTTTGATATAAAATTTGCAATTGAGCAAGATAAGCATTAATATCAACTGGTCTATCAGCAATTGTAAGCCAAAATTCAAAATCTATTGCATTATATAAATTTCTAAGTTGTGTAATTATATTATTTTGAGATCCTGTATCTAAAATAAATATATTTTTAGGTTCAACTTTAACTCCGCAAACGAAATTCCCATCTTCTAGTTGAATCATTCCGTTAGCAATATTTTTTACTGGTAACCAATCTTCACAATATTTATAATTATTATTCTCTGTTTTTTCCATAGACATCTTTTACACACCAACCCTTCCACGTATATTCCCTTGGATTATTTGAACTATAATAACTTAATACATTTTCAATTAAAGTCATAACATTATGGTAATATGGCACAGGCATAACTAGAAATAATGAAATCATAAGAGGCATACACATTAATAATACTTGTGTAATACTATTAGAATTAAATATTAATAGCATAAACATTGTAACAATTGCACCAACTCCAAATATAATTAAATCTTTAACAGTAAAAAAGCCAAAAATTAATTTAGATTTTTTACTATTCGCTGGTATTAAAAAGTTTTGCATAAGTCCCTCCCTATTCTATTTTTTTCCGCTATCTTTTTGTGCTTGTTTAATTCGTAATGAAGCAGAATATTTAGCAGAATCCTTACCAATTATTAAACCAATGCCTTTATCATTCCCATTAAATTGAAAAGCTGCACCACTCATTATATCCATTCTTAATCTACTAGGATCATTAAGTAAATCTTTATAATTTGATTTGCCAATATTTCCCGTTTCAGTTAAAGTTTCTGTAATAAGTGGTAATTCATTTGCAATTATATCTGAATAATTAGTTAAAAGTCTCTTCATGTCAATATTGTTAGATCTAGAGGCAATTGTACTTGCAATTGCTTTGTCCTTTTCATCACCCCAAGCAGTTTGAAGTCTAGTTATTTCACTTCTTTTTGCTGATAATGAAAGATTTGAATTCTTTACTTTTTCTATTTCTCCCTCATATAACGCATCTATAACTTTAACGCTTTTATCATCTTTTACAGCGTCGTAAATTGCTTTTCTAGCAGTTTCAATTTTATTTAATCTTTCAGCTTTGGCATTGTTGTTTGATGGTTTTCCAGATATCCAACTAGTTAGAGTATCTTTAGTTGATGTAGCAGCATCTTTTATATGACCTTGCGCTATACCAATTATATTATCACCATGTTCTTTAGCATATAATTCTCTATTAATTCTTGCTTGCTCTGCATCAAGAGCTGCTCTCGATGTATTACCTACTAAATCTCGATATCCTTTTGTTCCAGTGTTAGATTTTACTCCTCGAGCAAATCCACTACCTGCACCAGCAAAGACGCCGCCTACACCTCTTAAAGCCCCTAGACCGCCTCGAAAAACCTTCCAAGGCATACTTTTTCCCTTGCTAGCACCATTCATCAAATGCTGAGGAATTTTTGTTAAATTTCTTACACCAGCTGTCGCACCAGCTCCAAGTCCGCCAACTACTTGGAAAGCTCCAGATTCAGCAAGTTTATCTTTAATACCAAGTTTAAATCCTTTGCTATCCATACCAGTGATATCAGAAATTAGTTTTGGAGCTATTTTAATAAACCAGAATAAGCCAACTATAGTTGCAGCTTTAACTAATAGCCAAACAATCGTACTTATATCTCCACAATAAATACCTCCTGTTCCTCGCAAATTTGTTAAAACTTGATCTAGAGTACGCATTATATATGCTATAAAAATAACAACAAATAATCTAACAAATACTTCAATAAAGCAACTTGTTGTTTTTTTTATCCAATTTGTAAGAACTTTTTTTTGCCCAGGAATTATTGTCGTTAATAATGGTAATGGAGCAATTATTTGCAAATAAGATAATTTTACCGCTCTTAAAGCCATATCTAGACAAAGTGATACTAAAACATAAACGCAAAAACCACCAGCAAGCGTTGAAACTATGAATAAATAACCAGCCTTTCCGTCAACAACAGCATCCGAAAAATTCCTAAACGAAAAAAATGAAGAGCCATTTTCAGCATTTTTATATGCCTGAGATAAAGTAAGACATCCACTCCCATTACAATCATTTTCGTAAATTGTACTTGCTATTGTATCTGCTTGGGATAAATCAGCAGGATCTCCATTTTCATCTTGAACATAAAAAAATGATTTAAATAATAACGTAGCCATTTGAGAACCGAGTTTATTACTATTGGTATTATCAATATCGAATCCATCATTATAAGAATTACCTAAAACTAACTTTGGAATTACATTACCACATAATACTGCATGTTGTACATCATACATAATATTAAATACTGCAGGAACAATAGCTATTCCAATAATTGCTACTGCAATATTAGGAACAATTTTTCCTAACGATTTATCATCCTTTTTACTATTATCAGGATTTACAATTGCCGTTAATAATGCATACGCTACAAAAAATAACGCGAAAACACCAATTAGTATATATATTCTTTGGGATAAATCATATATGTCTTCATCACTAAAAATTCTTATCTGACTTATTGCTAAAAATGTTTGATAAGAAATATTTATTAGCCAATAAACAAATGTATCAATAAATAAAAACAACCATATTAAAACACGATGAAAAAATTCTCCTATGTTGCCTAACAATCCTTGTTGAAACGAGTATAATAAATACATTTTAATACCTCCTAACTTGGAATACAAACCCCGTAAACGCTAAATAATTTAAATACCCAATCTAGTAATGATGGAATAATGAATAATAATACTGCATAAATTATTCTTTTTATTGATTTTACAACTAATTTATTTAACTCATCTGGCTTTCCTAAAGCAATTATCTTTACTAAATCTACTATGGTCATAACTATAACTAAAACAGGACCTGCTATTTTTATAACTTCTAACAACTTAGCAAGGTAATATCCCAAATCTTCTGGGTCGTTATAATCTCCCAATATATAATTACAAGTTAAAGTACCACTATTATTATTTTCGTTAGTTGCTTCATCTCTACCAGCTCCACTGCCTTCAGAAGTTGTTCCGCCCCCCATAGTACTACCTTTTCCAACAACTACATCATAAGCTTGACCACCGATATTAACTGTAGCAGTACAATCTTTAGCTAAAGAGGTTACTTCACAAGTAAATGTTGAAGTTGCATACTGACCGCTTTTTGTTGTAACACAACTAGTATTACTAGAAGTACAACCAGCAGCATTGGTACTTTTTGTTATTTTTTCATTATATCCAAGTTTTATTTCTTCAGCTAATACAACGTTACTATAAGAAAATAGTGAAATTAAAAAAAATATTAAAGTTAACGAAATTTTATTTGAAGTTTTAAACATATAATTTCACCTCTATCAAAAAAATTATAGCATAAAAAAAGTAATATTTGTAAAAAATATCACTTTAAAAATTTAAATATAAATTATCTTTGCAAGTTTCCCAACCTTTAGCATCTTGATCCCCAGTTTCAGCAACAGTTTGCATGATTAAGCCAACAATTGCAGGAATAAAGAAAATTAAAACTGCAGCAATAGCACGGAAAGCAAAACTTTTAATACTTTTTGATATTTCTTCTGGTTTACTAGCTACTACACTTTTACCTACATCCAACATACCAAATAAAATTAATAAAATTGGAATAACAATTTTAACAGCAGTTATTACCATGCCAATAAGATTTAAAACAGGTTTTAATTCAGTACAAACTGTAGCAGGTGATAAATTCATTAAGAACATATAATAACATCTCCTTCATCTAACATTATTTTATATAAAAAAAATAGCATTGTCAAGGAATTTACTCATCCTTTACAATACCAAATAATTTGCCTACAGGCTTTTTAACGCCGCCTACTGGTTCTTGTTTATTAAAGCCTAATTTATTTAATAAATTATTTAAGATTGGATTTTGTTCTTTCTTATCATCTAATGGAGGTATAGACTCAAATATTGAACAACGTGATTCATATTCAAACTCTGATACATCTTTACTACTTAAAAGACTTTTATTCAAAACAATTTTATAATTCTTCATTTTAGTTAAAACTGCTCTATCTTTTCTAATAAGTTTATTTAACTTAATTGTACTAGGTTCAATTAAATGAATTACTTCTTTAATAGAGGCTATCTTAGGAGACTCATTAATATCTACTAAAATAACATCATAATTACTATTAGGATTTTTAATAATTGAATCTAGTTCACCTGTATTACAAGTTCTTAAATCAGAATCATTAAAATAAACAAAATCATTTTTATCTACTTCAATAGCAAGTACCTTGTAATTTCTTTCAAGTTGTTTTTTTAACATATAAATTAATGTAGTTGCTCCAGCATGTTCAGTAACATTTTTAATAGCAATTACTCTCGAACCCATTGATACTCTATTTATAGATTCATTAAAAAAGTTAGAATTTACACTACCTGCACTAATATTAATATTTAAATTTGGCTGACTAGAAGAGCCATTATCACCAATAATATGTAAGTGTGCTACATCTTTATATGTATTCGGATTATTAATTAAATATTCAATTGAATCTATGTTTCTAGTAAAATTATATATACCCATAGATACTAATCCAGATAAATAACTTGGTGAATTTACTTCTGGAGAATCATCTAATAAAAGGATGACTTTATTCATATCTAAACCTGATGCTAATTTTTGAATATTAGTTATATTTTTATACCCAGTAACAGCAGTTATATCTAATATCATTTTATTAAAAAAGAAGTTTTCAAAGTTTGCTATTATGATTTCTGGTTCGTATTCACCACGTACATTTTTTATAATATCTATATTTAAATTAGTAAGCATTTCACTATAACGATTTGATATTATAACATTCATAAAATCCTCCTTCTATATTCCAAATAAATCTTGATCATAAGTAACTTCAAGTTCTGTTGTAGTTCCATTAGCTCTAAATGTAAATAAATTTCCTAAAACAGGTAAATTAAGATTAAAGAATAAAACGACATTATAATAACTTTTTACTTTAACACCAGTAAAAGTTACTTTTTGAACACAATAATAATATTTTTTATTACTACCATTTCCAACATATTCAAAGGCACTAGTGCTTGAATTATTTAAACTAACAGCACCATAATATCCTGCTTCACAAGTACCCATTGAATTATATCCTGAAGCCGATAAATAATTGTTTATTATTCCAATTCCTTTTAAATTGCCACTAGTTAATCCTTCATATTTTTCAATTATATTTAATACTTCATTTTTAGATTTAAATGCTTTAGAATAATTAGTCATTATTGCTAAATATGAAGCAAATATTAATATAAATATTATAACAAGTTGAAAAATCCAAGTAGTTCCAATAGTCTCTCTCATACGGAACAGCCTCCTCCATTTACTGGATAATAAAGAGTTTTAGTCGTTCCCTTAAGATAAAATTTAAATACATCATTTACAATAGGTAAATCTAGTGAAAAGAATACTTTTACTTTATAATAAGTAGCATTAGGAAATTGATTATAAGGATCATTAAGATTTATATTGATATTTACACATTTTATACAGTAATTAGCTTTAGTTTGACTTTTACTCCCAGATATAGTATACCCAATACCATCATCTTCATCACATTTTCCAACTGATCTATAACCAACTTCCGTTAAATGCCCTGCAATTTCATCAATAGTAGTAGTATCAACTCCATTGTGCCTTTGAATAATATTTACTAATTCATTTTTTACACTATACGCTTTAGTTTGATTAACTGATATACATAAGTATCCAGAAAAAAGAATTATTAATGTTACAAATATGGTTGTTATACTTAACGCACCAAACGATTCTTTCATAATTTACTAACCTTTCCATGGACACATAATTGTATTATCATTATCTCCATAGTGACATACAACCATTTGACATCCAGCAGGATCAGTACATTTCTCACACCATGCATCACTACACTTACTATTCTGATCCATATTTTTTTTTAACATTGGCCAAATTACCATGTAGAAAAAAGCCGCTAGGATACTAACAGCTATAACTACAATAACAGTAGAATTTAATTCCCCAGTAGCTTCTTTCATACTTATTTTCCTTCCAATTCATAAAGTATAAATCTTAGATTATTTGTCATTTTCATTATAACTAGGATTTGGACAAGTTATCTTTTCTGTAGAAATAGTTCCATCATCTAGATAATAACTACATTGGCAAGTATCTCCAGCACTACAATCACATCCAACTGCATTAGAACATCTTGTACTTTGTTTAATACTTGCTTGAATTGCAGGCCAAACAAATGCATAAAAGAAGGCACCTATTGCCGCAATAGCAACTACTGTTACAACAGTCATATTTAATTCACCAGTTGCTTCCTTCATTAATTATCTCCTCCTTATCGTATGGTTTTATTATATAATTTTTTTTATTTAACTTCAAGAATATTTGTTATAATCTTAATACTCTTTTTGCTCCATCATTACTACACTTTATTAATTGATCTTCTAAAACTTCTTGATATTTTACATTAATATCAATTATATAGACTCCTAAAACACTTTCTCTATTACTCATCCCTGGATGATAACGATAATCGACTAAACAAGGAACTTGTAACAAACTATAATATCTAGTTCTTCTTTTCATGCAAATATGAGAATGTCCTTTAAATACAATGTCAGGACTTAACTTTAGTTTTCTTATTTCTTGAGCTATCTTTTTATGGCCATGGATTAAACCTATTTTTAAATTACTAAGCTTAATAATTCCCTCTGTATCACCCAGATAATATAAATCTTTTCTAACTTTGACAATTTCCGCAATAATATCCATGCCTTCTTTATTTTGCCAACTAAAATCATGATTCCCAGCTATAATAAAAGTTGGAATACTACTTTCGGGATATACGTCAATAACATATTCTTTTTGATCATCGAAAGTTTTATATTTTAAATTTTCTATTTGATCTAAATAGTTTAAATAACCATCTGTTAAATCGCCACAATGAATAATAATATCAACACCAAATTCTTCAGCATACTTATAAAAATATTTTAAATAATCTACTCTATCTTGTAAACACCCTAAATGAGTATCAGATATGGCCATTATCTTAATAATATCTTTTTCTAATTTTAATACTGCTTTTTTATTTAAAATATTTGATTGACTATTAATAATATTATTCATTTTTTCACCTAGGAGCACGTATATCCATTTTCTATTAAATAAGAGTTTATTACATCATAGTTTTTCATACCATTAAAATCTAAATAATCTTTACTAATTATAATAGACTTAGTTTCTTCATCTATTATTGCATTAGGATCATTATTTTTTTCTTCGTTAAATAAAGTATCACTAAAATATGTTTTAGTATATTTATAATTATTACTTACAATCATCTTATTACCATCAAAATTTAATATAAATTCTTCTTTATTTAAAAATTTTAAACTTGCATCAAGACTATTTTTAGTACAAACTAATTTATAAGTAACCTCGATTATTTCAAGTTCATTAGTATATATATTAGTATTACCTAAATCATCAGTAACTTTTATACTAAATGAAACTTTGCCAGGTTTTGTTGTATCTATTTCATTAACTAAATCATAAGTACAATTTGATGGATCATTACATTCTTTAACTAAGGTTTCTTTTGTTATATTATCTCCTAAATTAAATTTAAGATTATCACTAAATATAATTGTTGGATATTTAGTATCTATGATATTAATAGTACCAAACTTTTTAGTTTTTCCATAACTAACAGAATATTGATAAGTACCTAATTTATTTTCAACTTTAGATATATCTAATACGTAATCTAAATCACTTATATCTTTTAAATCAATATAATATGAAGCAACATTAGGAATACTATCGCCTAATTCTAATGTAATATTTTTAACATTAAAATTAGCTGGATTTTTCATATACATAAAGTAATAAGTACCATACCCAATACCACCAATTACGCCGAATAATATAATAGTTAAAAAAAAGTTTATAATCCTTTCTCTAAATGTGACTACTCTTATTTTTTTGCCAGTCTTCTTATTAACTAGTTCTTCCTTTTTATTCAAATCAACAGGTGGAGGTAATGTTATTCCTTCTTTAATCTCTAATTCTCCATTATTTATGCTAGCTAGTATAACTGTATTTTTTTGAGCAATTATTTTTTTAGTTTCATTAATAACTATCTTTTCATCATTTTTAGACATGTTATCAGTTGAACTATTTATAACACTAACAGCACTTTGAGGATTATTAATATCATTGGAAGAATTGGTACTCATATTTTTATTTTTGACTACTTTCTCTTTCTTTTTCATATTTCCTCTACCAACTAAATATTACTATTTTTTATAAAAAAATGCAATGTTATTATTTAAAAAAATCTCTTTTATTAAATGCTGATGTAGCAAAACGAATAAACGCTTTCCAATTTGGAAGCCAATCTATTTTAACATTATTTTTAGTATTTGCAATCATTTTATTTACTAAGAAGTTAGCAACTATATCAGGATAATCACCTAAAATATTATAAACCTTCTTAGTTTTTTCTGGTAAATTTATTTTTTCTTTATTTCCTAGGGCATTAGTAATAAAGTCTGTTATCATAATTCCAGGACTTAATTTACCAACTTGAATATTTAAGTTTCTTTCTTCTACTTCTTTAGCTAAACTTTCAGTAAAATATGTTATAGCTCTTTTACTTGTTCCATAAATTGATAAGCCTAACATTTTTGCATCATTACTACCATAACCTTCAATATTATATATTTGTCCATATCCTTGTTTTATCATATATTCCATAATTAATTTAGAAGCTACAATAGTACCTTTTAAATCAACATCAATTACAGAATCTATTTCTTCTTTAGTAAGTTCCCAGATAGCTTTATCAGACTGATTAACCCCAGCATTATTTATCCAAATATCAATATTTCCAAATGTTTTATTGGTTATATCAATTAAGTTATCAATATCTTCTTTATAAGTTACATTACAATTTACACTTATTACTTTACTAGTAGTTTTAATATTTTCTAATATTTTTTTAGCACTTTCTAAATTGTCTGCCATTAAATCACTTATTACTACATTAAAATTATTCTTTTTAAATACTTTAGCCATTTCAAGGCCTAAACCCCTAGCACTACCGGTAATTACTACTGTTTTCATTTAATTCTCCTTATATTATATATTTTATAATATAATTTATTTGTAAACAATTAATATTCATTTATTTATTAAAATTTTACATTATCTTTCAATATTGTTGTTATAATATTCATAAGGTGTATTTATGAAAAAATTTTTTATTATTATATTCTTAGTTATTAGTTGTTTATTGGGATATAATATATTTATAAATAATGATAACAATTTAAATATTAAAGATACTAAAAAAGAAAATGATGTTATAGATAATATTCTTAACAATATGTCTTTAGAAGAAAAAATAGGTCAACTATTTTTTATAGAATATCGTAGTAGTAGAATAGATGATACTTTAATAGAATTATTAGATACTATTAAACCTGGAGGATTTATATTATTTAGTGAAAATATTACTACTTATCAAGATACATTAGAATTTATTAAATATATTAAAGAATCTAATGATATACCTTTATTTGTAGGTATAGATGAAGAAGGCGGTAATGTACAAAGACTAACTAATTTAAAAGATTATAAAGTTAGTAATATTCCTTTTATGTATAAAGTAAAGAATAGTTATGATGCTTATAATATAGGTAAAGTTATTGCTGAAGAATTACGAGTATTTGGTATTAATTTAGATTTTGCTCCAGTTATTGATACTGTTATAGGTTCTAATAGTGGACTAGATTATCGAAGATCATTTAGTAATAACTACAATGTAGTTAGTAATTTAGGTATTAGTTTAGCTAATGGATTATATGATAATAAAGTTATACCTGTTTATAAACATTTTCCTAATCATGGGGCAGTTTTAGAAGATTCACATGACACATTACCTACTATTAATAAGAGTAAAGAAGAATTATTAACTAATGATTTAATACCATTTAAGGATGCTATTAATGATGGTGCTAGTGTAATTATGGTAGGCCATTTAGCAGTACCTAGTATAACTAATGATAATACTCCTGCTTCACTATCATATGAGTTAGTTACAAATTTACTTCGTCAAGAATTAAACTATAACGGTGTAGTTATTACTGATGCCTTAAATATGGCTGCATTAACTGATAATTATACAGAAGAAGAAATAATTGTTAATGCTATTAATGCAGGTGTTGATATTCTTTTAATGCCTAATGATCCAATTAATGATATAGAAATTATTAAAGAAGCAATAAATAATAATAAAATAAGTTTAGATAGAATTAATGAATCTGTTAAAAGAATATTAACTTTAAAATATAATACTATATATAATAATTATGATGAATATTTAAGTGTTTCTTATTTAAATAGTGATGAACATAAAAAAATATTAGAAGATTATTAATCTTCTAAATCTAATGTATAAGGATTATCTATTGTTCCACTACCTAGTACATTTAAATTACTATCTATATTGATTACTGGATATACTTTTAGTTTATTAGTAACTTTAGATTCACTTAATTTACCATACTTATTAACTATACCCATGTTAGCACCATAATAATAATTATTAGGACTAATAGTATAATAATCGTATCCTGTATACAAGTAATAACTTGTGTTATTGCTATTTGCTGTACCACCTACAATAGATACTTCATCCATACTTATTAAACCTACTTTACTATTAGTTACACCACCATATGTTTTATCAGTTTCACTACATTCTAAACTTGGGGTATATGCTTCAAAGTTTCTTAAGTAACTACCATAATTTATTTTATTATAATATTTTTCATAACTTGTATCACTACAATAATTGTATCCTACTATATATTTATCTAAATTACTTAGATTATTGTTATACCAATCATTTAAATAATTATATATTTCTGAAGTATTAAATGCTACATATTCTTCTTTATTACGTGATTTATTAAATACTGATTCTAGGGAATCATTAATATATATTAATCTTAAAGAAGTATCTTCATTAATACCTAGTATTCTAAATAACATATTATTAATCATCATATAATTATTAGTTACATTCCCACGGAAGTAATAACTATTGTTAAATTTTATTAGCCCTTCATTAGTAGTACTAATAGTACTAAAATCTGTTATAATTTTAGTATCTACATAATCAATACCACCATTATCTTCAAATATTTTTTCATAGATAGTAGGTTTTATAATAGTGGGATTAGCAGTAACATAATAATTAGTATAAAAAGAATTTTTATCGTTAGTAATAGTAGCATACTCATCTAACCACATACGAATATTAAGTCTTATAATTGATCCTGGTTCAATATCAAATTTATATAACAATCTTTTTTCTTTTACATTATCATCTTTATTGGTTAATAATTTAAAATTGTTAACAAAATCTATTTGATGAGTTACATCCCCATTTATATATATTTTAATTTTATCTGAAGATAATGTAGAAGTACTTAAAACATTTAATCCTACTTCAATAGTTTTTATAGTACTACAATTATTAGTAATAGCAATACTTTTAGGATTAGTTCTAGGACCATCATCATCTTTTATAGCTTGTGGTTTTATTAAATTAAAATCTAAATCATCACTATATATTATACTTACGCAGTCATCTTCTAAAATACCTAAATTATTATCTTTACTTTCTATCTTCCAAAAAGAGTATGATAATTGTAAAGATAAAGTAAATGTAATTAAGATAAGTAAAAAAATTAAAACTCTGCGATATGTCCCCTTCACTACCATCCCATCTTCCTAGAATAAATATAATATATGTAAACTTTTATGTCAATTACCAAATTTAACATATATTAATTTTATTAAAATATATTAATATTTTATGAAGATAGAATATTAATTTTATAAAAATTTATTCTTCTAGTGGAAAATTATAGTAATTAAACATATTTTGACATAATAACATAATTTGTAAATAATCTATTTATATTTTTCATATTTTTTTCTTCAAGTTGCATACTATAATATCGAATATTTTTAATTATTAGTATTTTATAGTATAAAAAATTATAAAGCCTTGTTTACCAAGCATATTTATTATATAATTATAGAAAATAAAAGAGGTTAAAATGAAATCATTTATAAAAAAATTAAAAAATACAAATAAAATATATTTATCCCTATTTGTTATTTCGATTATTATATATTTAATTGGTTATGTAATATTTTTTATTAATATTATCCATTTATCTGGTATAGAAACTTTAATTAGAGTAATAATACTTTTATTATTTATAATATGGTTTGTTTTTTGGATTATGTATGGTTTAATTAAATTATTTACTAAAAAAACTGGTTCATTTATAGTTATATTAATATTTACATTATTATTTTCATTTATGTTTTATTTTGGTTCATATTATATAGATGTTATATATACAGAAATTCAAAATATTAGTAAAGATATGATATTATATAAAACTAATTTAATAACATTAAGCAACACTGAATTTAATAGCGATAGTAAAATAGGTATAATTAATGATACTACTAATATAGAAGCTAATGTATTGGCTAAAAAATTACTAGAACAAGAAAAGATGGATAATAAAATTGTTCAGTATGAAGATTTTTATATAATGCTTGATGATTTATATAAAGGTAAAATTGATGCTTGTTTTGTTTCTAATAATTATATAGTATTATTTTCTGGAGAAGAAAAATATGCTAATATAGAAACTGAGACAAAAGTTATTAAAACTTATGAAGAATTAATGGAAAATCAAGATAATGTAAGCTTTACAAATAAAAAATTAACTGAACCATTTACAGTTCTTGTTATGGGAGTTGATTCAGAATCTGATGGATTAAATGCTAATCAAGCCTTTAATGGTGATACATTAATGTTTGTAACTTTTAATCCTAATACTTTAACTGCAAGTATGTTTAGTATTCCAAGAGATAGTTACGTTCCAATTAGTTGTCGTAATGATAAATTAGCAAAGATAAATTCATCAGCAGCATATGGTACTAGTTGTGTTATTAATACTGTTAAAAATTTAGTTGATATAGATATAGATTACTACGTAAAAATTAATTTTAAAGGGGTTGTAGATTTAGTTGATGCTTTAGGTGGAATAACAGTTAATGTTGAAGAACCTTACTTTCATACTAATAATGGTATTGATTATCATGGTCAAGTATGTGAACAAAATTCTGATCGTGAATTTGGTAATAAAATAGTATGTATGGATCCGGGTATTCAAAGATTAAATGGTGAACAAGCATTAGCATATTCAAGAAATAGACATCAATATTTAGGATCTGATTTAGATAGAATTAGACATCAACAAGATGTAGTAGCGGCAATTGTTGAGGAAGCTAAAAAATTAAATAGTTTTGATGAATTTAAAAATATTTTAAATGCAGTACAAAAAAATATTGATACTAATATGACTACAGAACAAATATTATCTTTATATTCAGTTGCTAAATCTGTATTAATGCAAGCTTTAAATAATGAAGATATAAATATATCTATTAATAAAACTTATTTAGAGACTTATTCACTACCTGTATATTTAGGAAACTCTACTACTAGTGCATTAGGTTATTATAAATCTAGTTTAGAAGAAATTATTAAAATGATGAAAATTAATTTAGAGTTAGAAGAAGCAGTACCTAATAAAACTTTTAGTATAGATGTTAATGAAGAATATATAACTAGATTATATGGGCAAAGCTTAAAAACTGGTAAGAGCGTAGAAACTATGCCAGATTTAATAGGAAAATCTATAGAGGAAGTAAGAACTTGGGCTAAGAATAATAATGTTAACCTTAGTGTAGTAGAAACTTATCCTGGAGATGAATATTTTAATTATTTATATAATATTGATGTAGTAACAAATCAATCTATTCATGTTAATACTGTTATTACTACTAATACTAATTTAACTGTATATGTAAATGCTGTTACAGCTAATATAGAAGATAACGAACAAAACGATGAAGAAATTATAGAAGAAGATAATGAAGAAAATGAAGGTTTATTACCAGGTATTTTAGATGATATATTTTAAAAAGGAAACTCAGGCATCTGAGTTTTCTTTTTATTCGAATGACACTATATAATAGTAGTTATTATCTTCAATTACAATTACTTTAGCACTAGTTGGATAGTCTAAATCTTTTACATAGTTAATATTTTCAGTTATAACATAACACTTATATTCTTCTTTATCTATAAAATATGTATCCTCTTCTATACTAGTTATTTCTACTTGAGATACTTCAGGTAATTCTTGTTTGCGATCATCATAAGCATTATCTTGTAATAAATTATAAAAAGTGTCTAATATTTTAGTAGTGTGCATTTCTCTTTTATCTGGATAAAAGTATTGTGATGAAGTTACTTCATACTTATTAATCTTATTATTTAATGATAATAAATCTATTGTATATAATTTAGCAATTAATTTAGCTTCTTCTTCTTTTTCCCAAGTTTCTTGTTTTAACATATTTTTAAGATTTTCAAATTCTTGTTTATAATAACTAGAGGCATTATCATTAATAATAAATCCATAAGATTCAATAGTATTTTCTACTTTACTAACATTAACAGGTTCTTGTTTACGATTTAATCTACCATAAAAATATAAAGTTATACCTGCTACTAGAAATAAACTTATTAACATTATAATTATTTTTATAATAACAATACGTTTTTTTCTATTTTTCTTTTTGTTATTCTTCATATTAATCACCTTTATTATTTATAATTATATAATATAGTTATTAATGCTGCAACTTGTTTACTACTTTTTAGCAAATAATTCTTTAGAATTTTTTAATCTTTTAGGAAGTATTTCACTATGTATTTGAGTAGCATCATATATTCTTCGGATTTCAGCTATATTTTTATTTATTTGATTAGTACTTAAATTAAGTTCTTCTGCAATCATTGCAATTGTATAACCTGATGCTCTAGTTCTTAAAATCATTTCTTGACGTTTGTTTAAATTACCCTCTTCAATAAAAGTCTCTAAAACCTTTTTAGTCCAAAAGACTTGTTTTGTCATATCATCACTAATATAGAATATCATAAAAATATAATCAATGACAATAATTTTTAATTACTTTTAAATTATATATAAATGTGTTAAAATTTTAATATATGGGAGTTGAAAATATGGGTAATATAATATCTGATAAAATTAAAATAAATCCTAAGAGTATTGTATATATAAATAATTTAAATGAGGAAATAGTAAATCTAGCAATCTTAAATGGATATATACCTAATAAAGAAGATTTTGATATTAATCCTTCTTTAAAAGATTATAAAATATTAGTAGATAAAGTATTTGAAAATGATCCTTCTGCACTATTTTTTTATAGTAAAAAAGATTTAACTAAAGATATCATTTTTTCAGCTTTTAATAGAGGTTATATACCTACTAAAGAAGATTTAGAAAAGTATCCAGAATTATCTCATAATAATTTCTTTATGAAAGAGGCTATTTTAATTAATCCTAGTTTAATTGTATATTTAAAAGAAGATTGTACTCTACCAATAGAAAGTATAAAAAATGCCTTATCTAAATATAAAATAACAGAACAAGATTTATTGGAACATAAAGCATTAAGAGATAATCTAACTATTATTTCTTTATTACCTGAATTTAGATTATATTATTCATTTTTAGGTGATAATATTAAAATGTTTGAAATAACTAATGCTTTAGAAAATAATCTTGAAGTTACAAAATTACCATTTTTAAATCCTAAATTTGGTGGTAAATGCGAACTAGACAAACTAAATGAATTAATTAGTTATTTAAAAATGGATATAAAAAGTGATTCGATAGAGTATCAAAAAAAATATTATTTAATATTAGATAAAATTATAGATGGTATATTAAATATTAGATACTTAAATAATAAAAAAGGATTAGAATATCCAGATATAGTTTCTTTAAATAATAAAGTTATAGAAACATATAAAATGATAATATATAGTAAAGATCATACTTATATGGATTATTTAGCTAAAAATTTAGCTGAATTTACATATAATGTAATATCTAAAGAAGAAATAACTATTGAATTATATAAATATTATGAACTATTTATTAAAAATGGTAAACTAGATATTGATGATACTAAAGATTTTTATAATAAGATTTTAAATACTAATAGAAGTATGTTTATGAGTAAAGAAAAAAGTAAAATATTAAATAATATAGTATTTAAAATTCATTTATCTAAGAGAAAAATTTTATCTCTTAATAATGGTAAAAAAATAGAAAAAGTAGGAAAATTAATAAAAGAAAAAAAATTTGAAAGCATAGGAATAAGTAAAGAAGAGTTTGATGAAATAATTAATAATACTAAAAATTCTATAATTAATAATAAAGATATTAAAAAGCTTGGCATTACTATAGATATATTAGCATTAGATAAATTAATTAATCTATTTTTATACTTTGGTGAAGTAGATGAAAATATGATTAAAACTTTATTAAATATAGATAATACTGAAGTAATTAATTATATATATAATAAAATTGTTAAAATTAAATATTTAGTTTCTAAAAATGTAAAAATAGAGGAATATAGTGAACTAGATTTTATAAGTGAAGATAATATGCCTAAATTAGATTATAGTACTTATTTAATATTAGATAAAAGTAAATACTTATATAATATGGCTAATATAATATTAAAGTTAGATAATGAGTTATTAAATAAAATTTTAGAAAATAAAGATTTATTAAAAGATTTAGCATTTTTAATACCATTATTAAATTTATTAGATGAATTTGATATTAAAACATTTATAAATATAATGTGCTATTACGAAAGAATTGATTATAAATTACATCGAACAAGTAATTATGAAGATACAATTGATATTAAAGAATTATTATTAAAAAGAATAGATGATTTAATTACTTTAGGTAATGCATATGCGTCTGTTGATGATATAACATTAGCAGCATTAGGTAATAATGTTGTTAACTCTATTGGAGATGAAAATAGTAATAAATATTTACAATTTTATTTAAATATGTTGAATAGAAAAAGTTGTAATATACCTAATGTATTTTTAACTAATGATAATAATTATACTATAAAATATGAAGATGAAATCTTTTTTAAAGGTCTATACCCTTATTATTTTGAATCTGGATTTTATAGTGATCCTGATAGATTAACAATAGGTAAAAAACCTTATAGAAGCAGTTGTATTGATTTACTTAATACTGCTGGTGTAAAGACATATAATACTGCATTATTAAATAATAATGGTAATGTTATACTAGTAAAAGATAAAAATAAAAAAATGATGTCTAGAATATTTGTCTTTAGAAAAGGTAATACTATAAACATGATTTCAAGTATGATAGAAGCATACCCACTAAAGTTATATCAAGATATAGCCGATCAAATAATGCAACATGCTATTAATAGTGGCGATAATATAGATTATATTTTTGTTAATTATAAATCTGTTTATACTGCTAATAATAATTTTATAAAAGTAAAAGATTCTAGATTAAAAGATAATTTTCCTCATCCTGATTTTGTAGATACAGCAATTTTATTAACATCTAAAAATATGATGAAAGGTATTTTAGATAGCGAATTAAATTTAGATTTTGATTGTGAACCTAAAGGAATATATTATAAAGATAGAAAACCTATTAATTATTCACCATCTGAAGAAGAATTAACTAGAATAAAAGCATTAAATATATATATGGAACAAGATAGTGTAAAAAAAGAATATATGAAAAGAAAATTTGAACCTGTTTATTTAAAAGAATATAATATGGCCATAGCAGGTGAAGATTGGTATATTTTAGTAAGATATGATAATACTCTTGAAGAGGTAATATTACCAAGTACTGATCCTAGAACTTATGAAGAAGTTGATTATATTAAAAATGCATTATTAAATAGCCAAAGTAAAGGATTAATGTGAGTTAACACATTAATTTTTTTTGTATTCTTAAAAATAAGTGATATAATCTATTCTTAAGTTGTGGGGGATATATGAGAAAAGTTTTAAAATTATTACCTAATCCAATGTTAAAAGATTATGTATATAAACATTTTGATGAAATTACTTTAGAAGATTTTTATGATATTATAAATTTAATAGAACTACCTTTAGAATTATTTAAGTTAAATAATACTTTAAATACTAATAGTGATGTATTAAGTTTTATGTTAGATATTAATATATATTCTTTTAGATATTTTAAAAGAATAGCTTTAAATAAAGTATGTATAGATAAAATAAGTAATAGTAATATCTTAATTACAGAAGAAGATTTAATTAATTATCCAGAGTTATTAACTAATAAATCATTATATAATAGATTACTTAATATATATCCTAATACAGTAAATAAATTAAAAATAGGATTAGATACTGATATAACTTATTTAGAAAGTATTAATTATATACCTAATAAAGATGATTTAACTAACTGGAAAATTAATAGTAGTAAAAAACTTTTAAGTAATGCGATTAAAAATAATAGTGGTTTACTAATATATATAAAAGAATTAGATGAAGATTTAGTTAATTTAGCAATTAGCAATAATTATATTCCTAGTAAAGAAGATTTTTTTATTAATCCTTCTTTAAAAGACTATCCTTTATTATTAGATAAAGCTTTTTTACAAGATCCATCTATAATAATATTTTATAAAAGAAAATATTTAACTTTAGATAAAGTAAGTAGTGCTATTAATAGAGGTTATATAATAAATAAAAAAGATATAATAAATAATCCTGAATTATCTTACTCCCCTATTTTTATGGAATATGCAATAAAATATAATCCTAGTTTTATATTATTAATTGGTGATACTTGTAATATTAATCCTTTTATAGTTAAAGAAGTATTAAATACTTATAATATAAGAGAAGAAGATTTAATAAATTATCCTAATTTAACTAGAAATACTACTATAATGCATTTTCTACCTCAATATAAGTTATATAATGCTTATTTAAGTAAAGAAGATAAAATTAATTATATTAGTATATATTTAAATAAAAATTTTTCTAGTAATGTTATAGAGTTACCTTTTTTTAAACAAAAGAATAAATTAAAAGAATTATTTAATTGCTTAATTATAGATATAAATGAAGAAGATATAGAAGTACAAAAAACATATTATAATATATTAAATAATATAATAGATAATATTATGTATTATAGATATATTAAGTCTAAAAATACTTTTATATATCCTGATATAGTTATATTACATAAAGATATTATTAAATCTTTTAATAATATAGATAATATTATTAATAATATACTTATATTTACTAATAATAAAGTATCTAAAGAATATATTATAGATAATATAAAAAGATTCTATAATATATATGTAAATACTAATACTTTAACTTTAAATGATACATATATATTCTGTAATTATATATTAAATATACATAAGAATATATTTATAAGTAATGGTAAGAAAGTATTAATTAATAATATAATACAAGAATTAAAGTTATCTAAGAGAAAAGAATTAAATATAATAAATAGTTTTAAATTAAAAAGAATAACTTATTTAATAAGTATCAAAGATTATAATACTTTAGGTATTAGTGAAGATATATTTAATAAATTATTAATAGATACTAAATATAATATACTTAATAATAAATATATTAAGAATCATAATATAGTTATAGATTCTATAAAACTTGATATATTAATTAATAAATTTAAAGAATTAGGTTATATAGATAATACTATAGTATCTAGTATATTAGATATTACTGATTCTAAAGTTATTAAATATATAGTTAATAGTTTTTTAAAGATTAAATATAAATTAATTAATAATATAGATATTAATACTAGTATTATATCTACTAATGATATAAATAAATTAAATTATAATAATTATTTAATATTAGATAAAAATAGATATATAAATAATATAGCAAAATTATTATTAGAATTAGATAATACTAATATAGATAGTATATTAGATAATAAAGATATATTATATGAAATAAGATATTTAATACCTTTATTAGATATTATAAGTGAATTAGATATTAATACTTATATAAATATATTAATTAATTATAAAAGAATTAAAGATAAATTAAATAATAATATATCTATATATAATCTAATTAACTTAGCTAATTTATATAGTACTTATAATACTATAGAAGCATTAGTATTAGGTAGTAATATAACTAATATACTAGGAGAAGAAAATATTAATATATATGTTAACTATTATTTAAAGATGTTAAATAGATATACTAGTAGTATTCCTCCTATATATATAACTACTAATGATTATATATTAGAATCAGGAGTATATAGTGATATTAATAGATTATTAATTGGACATATACCTAATATAAATAGTTGTATAAAATTAAATAATACAGCTGGTGGTAAAACATATGATGAAGTATTATTAAAAGATACTGGAGATGTTATTTTAATTAGAGATAATAATAATAGATTAATATCTAGAATACTTTTAATTAGAAGAGGTAATGTTATTAACATGGTTACTAATAATATTACATCTTATCCTTATGAATTATATAAATTAATAGCAAATGAAATATTAAGACAAAGTATAGATGATAATATAAATTATATATTTGTTAATTGTAAATCAGTAGATAATTATACTAATTATAATTTAATAGTAAATAATGATTTTGAAGATAAATTTCCACATGCTGATTTTTGTAATACTGTTATATTAGTAGGTTGTAAAGATAGTAATATTAATATTAACTTTGAAGATATAGTTATTCCTAAGTATTTTAAAAGTAGAAGAAAAATTAATTATACTCCGAGTGAAGAAGATATTACTAAATTATTAGCTTTAAAATCTCTTATAGATAATAATACTAGTATATTAGATTCTTTTGATATAAATAATTATAAAACTAATATACTAGGAGAAGATTGGTATATAGGTATTAAATATGATAATACTTTAGATATAGTTATATTATCTAATACTGATACTAGAAGTTATGAAGAAATAAATTATATAAAAGAGACTTTATTATTAAATAGAAAACGTTTAAAATAAATATATAGTATGATAAACTATATATAAGGAGTCTGTATGAAATTAATAGGTATTGTAGAAGAATATAATGGTAAATATGGGTTAATTAGAGTTAATAATGAATTAATAGATTTTGATTCTAAAGATATATCTTATAACCAAAATATTAGAGTTAAAGATACAGTAGAATTTAGATTAGAAATAAGATTTCCTGATATTAAATTAGCTAGAAATATTAATAAAGTAAAAAATTCTTCAAATTAAATTGAAGAATTTTTTATTTTATTTCTCTTTTCAAACTGCGTATAGATACATTTCTTTTTTCATCAGCATAATATGGTTTTAATGATGCTTCATCAACAAAAAGCGTTCCCTTAGCCATAGGTCTAGTTGGCATTAAAATTCCATTATGATAAATATATTTACTTAAATACTCATAATACATTCTTAGATAGTCTTTAATAGTATTTAGTCTATTAATATCAACATAACGTCCATCTTTTATTTTAAGTAAAATTGCATTATCAATATATGGTTCAGCATTAATATCTATATAACCAATTTTTTCTATACTAATAGGTGCATCTTCAATAGATAACACAGATGATATTAAAACTATATTATCATATTTTGTACATCTTTTAATATCACCAACAAATATTTTATTTGAATCCATTTTATACTTCCTTACTAAATCACAAGCCTAATAATAAGTGATTGTTATCTAATCTATAATATTTATTATTATTAGTCAAGTAAAAGGCATTCACATTTTATGTGAATGCCTATTTAAAGATATTTTTTTACTAAAGCCTTGTTCTTCAACAGGATATCTACATTCGCCTAATACAATAGCATTATTTAAATCATTAATTGCACTATCTAATAATTCAATAGATTCTCTACTATTATTTTGTTGTAAATCAATATTATCATCTAAATAAAATACTACATTATTTATTTTAAAGCAATTACCTTCAGATACATAACTGTAATCTAATACTATTAAACCTTTATTACCATATTTATACTCTATATGATAATAATATTCCCCTTCTTTATCATGATTATCCCATACTTCATCAATATCAAATTCATTATTACTATTTATCTTTATTTCTTTACCTACATAACAAATAGCAATATTAAAAAACATTATTATTTTTTTATTTACTTCTTCATTTACTACCATAAATTAACCCTTACTACAAATATATAGTTTATTTATATCATACTTATTAAAATTATAAAAGTAAAAGTTTAATATTATATATTATTTATAATTATTAATATAAGTACTTGAATAATCATTATTAAAGGTATACCAATAGTAAAATAATTCTTTTTAGTTTTATGTCTAAATAAATACATAGATAGTAAACCACCAAGTGATCCACCTATAAAACATAATATTAATAAAGCAGCTACTTTAAAACGCCATTTATGATATATAGCTTTTATTTTATCTAAAGTAAATATAATAAAAGTAAGTATATTAATACTTATAAAATATATTAATAATTCTTTATACTTAGTAAATAATAACCAAAACTTAATATTAAATAATTTATATCTAAAGATAATATAAATAAGTAACTCTATTATAAATATACATATAGAAAATACTTTATACATTATATTATCTTTTTTTAAGTTTCTATCAAAGAATAATATACCTATTATAATACCTAATGAACCACCTAATATAGATATTATATTTAATACATTATACTTTCTTAAATAGCATAATATAAAACCTAAAATATTAATTATTATTAAATATATTAACATAACTATATACTCCTTTATAAATAAAAACCACTTTTATTATTTCAAAAGTGGATGTTAATATCATTTCAATTCGTCTTTTCTTTCATCTAAGGCATTAAAAAATTCATAAACAGTGGTGCAACTTTCAGAGTCAGATGGTTTATCATTTTTATGACTATTATAAATTTTTTGAGCATACTTTCTAGCATTTTCTAATGAACCATATTTACATAATAAATCATATATATCTTTATCATTCTTTTTATAATTATAATTGTATCCTTTTACTTTAAAGTATTCATTTATTTTTTTAGCATAATCTTTTCTACTCATTTTAGAATCTATATAATTAAAATGAAGTAAGAACCAAAATTCAATTGCTTGGTTAGACCACAAAGGTATATAACCATTATCTTTGCACATTTCTACAGCCTTATTAAAATCTTTAGGTTTAAAATCATCTTTATCAAAAACAACAAAAATTTTTCCATAAGGGATATCATTATATTTATATTTATCAATACTGACTTGTAAATCAGTTGCTTTAACTAATGATTTAGTATTCATTCCCATTCCTTTGGATACTAACTTAAGCCTATATTCCTTTGGTATATTTTTATTAAAATCTTCTACTGCTTTATTAAAATAATTTGGTTCAGTTTCAGTACCTTCAGTTACTATTAACCAAGTTGCTGGTAATACAGTTCTTCCTGCTTCTTTCCTTTTTTTCCTTTCAATATTATGTTTTTTAAATAATTCATCACTACCCATAATAACTCCTAACGCTTAAATGGAATGCCACCAAATTGACCTGATAAATATTTTTTTTCATAATCAGCATCAACTCGTAAATTTCTAAATTCTGATAATGAATATAAATTAGATTTACTATTTAAATCTTTATCTACAATATATAATTCATCTCTTCTAAAATCATTACTATTAAATAAATACGTAGAATGAGCTGTAAGAATTAATTGAGCATTATTAGTATTAATAGATTTATCCATGTACCACATTACTATTTTTCTAAATAATAATGGATGTAATTTAACATCTAATTCATCAATACAAATAACACCACCAACTTTAAGATTTTTTAAAATTTTAGGAATAATATTAAAAATTTTAATAGTACCATTAGATTCATTTTGTAAAGGTAAAACAATTGGATTAGATTTATCATCTAAATTTAAGTGTAGTACATTAATATCATATTTATTTTCTTGTTCCTCTTGTTTTTCTACTTTAACATCTAAAATACAAGGATCGTATTCCTTAATTATTTCTTGAAATTTATTAAATCTTGGATCACTAGAATCTAGTATATCAACAGTTACTTTTTTAAAAGAACTTTCAATAATAACATCAGAGTTAATAATATATTTATATAAATCTCTAAAAATTCCGCTTTCTTCTTTTGGGGCAATAGTAGATAATACTAATAATTTATCCGTATTTAAATTAATTTCTTTATTAAAGAAATTCCACATTTTTTCGTAGTTCTTATAACTAGTTCCAAAATCTACTTCTTCACCATTTCTTTCAAAAATCATCTTTTGTTGGGCTTTAGTATTTAGAGCAAATCTCTTTGTATATAGCCATTCTTCTTCAATTTTATTTTGATTCAAAGAGAATCCATAACGATATTCATAATTACCCAAACAAATTGATACTTCAAACTCAGAATTTTCATTTCGAGCTGATTTACTAAATG
Organism: uncultured Bacilli bacterium; assembly: GCA_944373095.1. GTDB lineage: Bacteria > Bacillota_I > Bacilli_A > RF39 > UBA660 > CAG-605. The sequence continues at coordinate 5,258 of CALWAK010000005.1, read as the reverse complement.
CATAAGGATTTACTGGTAATGGTGTATTTACATCAAATCTATTAGAATTCTTAATAATATAAAACATATATTCTAATGCTTCTAGTACACTACTTTTACCAGCAGCATTAGCACCATGAATAGCAATTACTGGTAAAACATGATTACCATTAATCTCAGTAGTAGTTTCTAGATGTCTTTTTTCTTGAGTTGCCATTAAATCTAAAATTGTTTCTTCATAAAAACATTTATAGTTTTTAAACTTAAATTGTAATAGCATATATAAGCCACCTTTCGTGATAATATATTATCATATATTATCATAAATGTAAACATTTGGGAGGATTTTTCTCCTAAACGTTTACATTTGTTATATTTTATGTAAATAATTAGATATTATGTTATAATTATTAATATAATAGAAAGTATATAATATGAAAAAAATAGAAAAAATATTTACTGGTTTAGGAACAATAAATACTATAACTTTATATTTAAATGATATAGATACTATAAAAGCTAATGATACGCTTAATACAATAGAACAATATATTAATGACTTAGATAATAAATTATCTATATTTAAAAGTTCTAGTGAAATAAGCTTAATAAATAATACTAATAAATATATAAAAGTAAGTAGTGATACTTTTAATATAATAAAGTTAGCTAAAGAATATAGTAAAATAAATAATACATTTGATATAACTATTAAACCATTAAAAGATATATGGTTAAATAAAACTATTCCTACTAATAAAGAAATAAAAAAAATATTAAAATTAGTAAATTATAAAGATATACTATTAAATAATAAAGATATGTCTATAAAACTACGTAATAATAAACAAGCAATAGACTTAGGAGGTATTGCTAAAGGATATATAATAGATAAAATAAAAGATATATTAAAAGATAATAATTTTAATAATGCTCTTATTAATTTAGGTGGTACTGTATCTAGTATTAGAGAATATAGAAGTATTGGTATAAGAAATCCTTTTAATAAAAATAACTATTTTGCTACAATAAATTCTATAGATGAAGATATAGTTACATCTGGTTTATATGAACAATATTATAAAATAAATAATAAAGTATATCATCATATAATAGATCCTAAAACTGGTTATCCAGCAGATACAGACTTAATATCAGTAACATTAATTGGTAATAATGGGGCTAAATTAGATGCTCTAGCTACTAGTTGTATAATATTAGGATTTAATAAAAGTATTAAATTAATAAAAAAATATAATATAAATGCTATATTTATATTAAATAATGGAAAAATATATATAACAGATAATATAAAAGATAGAGTAAATATTATAAAGGAATGATTAATATAATGAAAAAGACACAAATAATAAGATATATAATTCAATTAATAAGTTTTATCTTATTACCAGGTTTATTTATTTTAACTTGGAATTCTATAAAAGTATTATTTATAGCCCTTATAAATAATACTTTTACATTAGATACAATGTTAATACCTATATTAACATTGGTAGCAGTAATACCTATAACAATGCTATGGGGCAGATTTTTCTGTGGATATCTATGTGCATTTGGTAGTATGCAAGAATTATTAAACTATATAGCTAAAAAATTAAAGATAAAACAAATAAATATTAATTATAAACTAGATAAACTTTTAAAATATATTAAATATATAATAATAGTATTATTAATTATATTATGGATATTAAATATTACTTTAGATACTATTAATCCATGGAATATATTTGGTATATATTCTTCATATAAAGCATGGTTAGATTTAAGTGCATTTATATCTATTGGTGGTTTTATATTATTATTAATAATTATATCTTCTTTATTTATAGAAAGGGTATTTTGTAGATACTTTTGTCCTCTAGGAGGAGTATTTACTATTATATCTAAACTACGTTTATTTAATATTAAGAAAGACTTAAATAAATGTGTTAATTGTAATATATGTAGTAAAAAATGTCCAATGAATATAGATGTTAATAAAGAAACTAGTGAGTATAATAAAGTTAAATCTAGTGAATGTATAGATTGTTTTAAATGTATTAATACTTGTCCAGTAAATGCTTTATATACTAAGCCTAAAGAAGCTATAACCGGTAGTGTTAGTGCTTTAGCTATTGCAGGTTTATATTATGGTGGTACTCTACTAGCTAATAATATACCAAGTGATAATCCATCTACACCAATAATTATTACGGGAAAATATAAAGATGGGACATATTATGGAACTGGTACTGGTTATCGAGGAGAAATAAAAGTAAAAGTTATAGTAGAAAAAGGAGGTATTACATCTATAACAATTGAATCTTATAAAGATGATGAACAATTCTTTAATAAAGCAAAAAGTACTATTATAAATAATATAATATCCACTCAAAGTACAGATGTTGCAACTGTATCTGGTGCGACATATAGTAGTAAAGGTATAATAAGTGCTGTTATTAATGCCTTAGATTTAACAGATAATATTGAAAGTGATAATACCGAAGAAGAACAACCTAGTACTAATAATACTTTTACTAATTTAGAAGATGGTACATACGAAGGTATTGGTACAGGTAGAAATGGTGATATAGTAGTATCAGTAGTAGTTAAAGATAAAAAAGTTACTTCAATTACAATTGAATCATCAAAAGAAGATACTAAATATATGAATAGAGCTAAAGATACAATAATAAATAGTATTATAGCAAATCAATCTATTGATATAGATACTGTAAGTGGTGCTACTATGAGTAGTAATGGTATTATTGATGCAGTAGCTAATGCTTTAAATATTCCCTTTGCTAATCCTAATGATGCTTTAAATAATAAAGGACAACATCATAATCGTCCTAACAAGTAAAAAACACGTTCTTAAACGTGTTTTTAGTTTATTTAATTACTTTATCTTCTTAAATCTCTTTTTAATGTAGGTGTTGGTTCTTCACTATATCTTAGAACATCTCCAAAATATGGTTTTAAAGAATCTCTGTCAACAAATAATGGATTTTGACTAGATGGACATGTAGTCATAAGTAATTCACTATAATTCTTATTGCTCCCTAGTTTTCCATAGTATATTCTTAGAAAATCTATAAAAGAGTTTATATTATCATAATATAAGTAATAATTATCTTTTACTTGAATTAAAAATGCATTTTTTTTATAAACTATATCATGCTTTTCTAAATATCCATAATAATCAGCTGTAATGGATTCATTATTAACATTTATTTTATCACTAAGAAATAATGTTTCGTTATGTCCTATACGTTTTTTAATATCACCTATAAAAATTTTTTTTGGTTTCATTATTTTCCCCCTCTTTGGCGAGCTATTATATCAAAATTATTAATAAAAAACAATACTTATCTACTACATATTAAAAAGCAGATATCAAATTTGTTGATATCTGCTTAAGCAAAGTCTTTTAGTAGAACTATCTTTTTTCATAGGATATATACAATCTACTAGAATAGTAGCAGTACTTAATTCTCTAATAGCATTATCTAATAATCTAGTAACTAATAGATTATTTCTAATATACCTTTATCATTTCTAACATAAAAGATAATATTATCTATACGAAATGAATTACTATTAGAAGAATATATATAATATATATCTATCATTCCATTACTACCTAAAGAATAACATATATGATATTTATATTCAACTATTACATCTTCATAAGATATTTGTTCAATAATAAAACAACGGCCTTTATTAATATCTATTTCTTTTTATATATAGCTTGTTGCTATATTAAATAAATATTTTATTTTTTGCTTTATTTTTACTTCTTTTACTTCCATAACTTAGCATTTACGACTTTTTATAAATAAATTACTAATTTATTTACATTATATTTAACAAATTTATAAAAGAATTTATTGTTATTTTTTATTTTAATAATTAACTTTAATATATTATTTTAAACATTATAAATTAACTAATACATACATTCTAATAATGTACAAACCATTATTTAGCAAATAATAATAAATTTATACTTAATTACATATAATTCTATTTATTATAAAAATCAAATATTTCATCTATCATTAAATTTATATCTTCATAAATGCATGCTTGTAAATCTACCCAATCCTTTGGTCTACTAGGAAACTTTTTGCCTATTTTTTGACTTATATAATTAATTATGACTTCTTCTTTATCATTATTTTCTTCGTATTTATGAAAATAATACTGACGAAATTTTTTTATTATCATTAATATTTGACTCTGACAAAAATTTTCATTTTTTAATATTATGTTATTGTCTCCATCATTACTAGATTCAAATAGTCCTTTATAAAGGATATTAATAAGTTCTTCGAAACCACTTTCATCCTGAACAATGTTACTCATTTTATATAATGCGAAAGTTGATGAATTGTATTTAAATAAATCTTTTTTATTACTATTTCTATATAGTAAGTTTATATTACTTATTTTATTTAAAACATTATTAGCACTATCAACTACAATTTTTAAAGTTGATTCTTCATATGCTTCACTTATGCTTTTAGTAGAGTCTTTACGATAAGTATAACTTAAAAATTTAGGAATTACAGATTCTGGTGATATTAACACAGATTGATTATTTTTCATTGTTAGTGATTCTTTATATTTAAGTAATATCTCTGAAAAAACTCTATAAGTTTTTATTTTATCATTGTATATATCACTAACAATATTTAAAAACTCTAAATGGTTATTATCTATAATTTTTTTAGTTATATTTTTTTCTATAATATCATTATAATTAATCAATTCAATCATTAGAAAATCAATATTGGTTTCATCAATGATTTTTAAGATTTCGGCATACGTTTTAATTACATTTTTTATTTTTTCAACATTATTTTTTAAATTTTCAACTTTTGAAAAATATTTCATAAGTTTAGAAACATCAAAAGTTTCTTTAGCTTTATTTATTCCATTAATAGCTTCTTCTAAAATAAGTTTGTTATTATTAATTTCAGATAACATTTTACTAGTTTCATTATAAATGTTTATAAATTCACTCTTTTTCTGATTTATCATAGTAATCCCCCGTTTTAAATATTAACATATAATTATACTTTTTATCCCATAAATAATTATACTACTTAAATATGAGTAATGTAAACGCTTTAAAAATTTTTGTTAGTGTTCTAATTTATTTATTATAAACGTATTTTTCATGTTTTTTATTAAAAAGTTGTGTTAAACTTTATGACTGATTAATATATTCGGCATAAGCAATATTTAAATCAATAGGCATATTGATA
>CALWAK010000004.1 GCA_944373095.1 uncultured Bacilli bacterium | reverse complement strand
TTTCAAAACATTGAAAATCTTATATTTAATGTCATTCCTAGTTTATAGTCTCATAATTTTTATGCGATTGCCTTATAGTGGATAGTATTAAAGTTTTCTTCTTTTAACCATATTTGAAGAATTAAGTTTTTGTTGTTTTTTCAATTTAGAATTTAATTCAGCAGATAAATTAATATTTTCTAAAACATCAACTTCTCTTAAATTATTAACAACTCGTTTAATAAGAGATTCTAACAAAATTAATTTATATTCAAAATTTTGCTCAGTTTTAGAAAAATAATTGCTTAAACAAACTAAGTCAATTGAGCCACCAGCTTTTAAATATTTAAGTATAAAATAGCCTAAATTTGGATCTGATTCATCTACTCCATAAATCATTGGAATATCTATATTTAAATTAAATTCTTTTGCAAAAATTAATCCTCTTCGAGGGCCAATTCTTTTACCACCACGTTCAATTATTCTGTACATCGCACAAGTCAATATTTGACTTCTTAAAAACTCCCAACTAATATGACTATTAATTTCTCTATCCACTTCATTATTTTTAGGTAACTCAACACCTTTTAATTTTAGTATTTTAGCAACCTGATTTATGTGTAAACCTTTAAGTTCTTTAGCTTTAATTGTAAAATTAGGCAAATATTCTAAGTTTTCAATTTCTTCTACTATTCCATTTTTACTTAAATGAAAAGAAATTATTTTAGAATTAAAGTATAAGCTAATTATTCTTCTATACTCTAAAGGACTAAAATAGCACATTTCTTCTTTTGGTAATGAATTTACAAACACCTCAAAATTATAAAATGAAGGCCAATCTAAATTTTGTTAATTTCTTTTTAATATCATTAGCTAAAGCACTATTATTTTTAAACATTATGTTGTTCATAAAATTAGAACTGTCTTTACCTTTATCCATTGTGATAATTTCAAATTCTGGATATCTTAATTCATACCACACGGCAACTTTTTTAATTAAATCTCGCATATTTTGAGATTTATAGTATTTTCCAATATCTGTATATCCTCCAAAAAATTTATTTTCATTATACCAAGTAATAAAATCATCAACCTTAGAATTTAATTCTAAAGATGTTGTATTTTCTTTCTCTACTTTTTCTTCAGTATCTGTTTTTCCTATTTTTAAAAAACTAAATATTTTTTCTTTAATATTCATTAAAAACCTCCTGATTACTTATTATATATTAAAATTTTTTTATGAACAATTATCTACCATAGTAAGTGGAATTTTATATCTAATTTCTTTGTTATCTAAAGTTGCTATTATAGATAAGTATAAATTATGATTATGATAATCTTCACAAGTGTTTTTATAATTATCAATAGCAAAAGTAACTTGTTGTAAAAAGTCTTCTAATTTTATTTTTTCTTCTCCAGCATAATTATAAGAACTAATTAGTTTATCTATATTATTTTCTGACTCATATAAAATACATTCAATTTTATCATATTCTTCATTATCAGTTCCACCACAATATTGAATATTAGTTATATATATAGCAGACTTATTACTATTGTAAGCTATATTACCAGATATATTAAAGTCTGAACAAGTACTAGATAATGTTTTGAAATCAAAGTCTGTATCTTTATTTATATAAAAAAATATTACTAAAAAAATTATTAAAAAAGTAACTATACACCCAATAACTATATAAATTATTTTTTTTGATTTATTATTTTTTTTCTCATTTGTTTCAAAAAATTCATCTAGACTAAAATTAAAATCTTTACTCATTTGTTTAATCAGCATTATATCAGGTAAATTCTTACCATTTTCCCATTTACTTACTGCTTGATATGTAACATTATATTTATCGGCTAAATCTTTTTGCGTTAAATTATTCTTCTTTCTTATTTCTTTTATTATTTTACCAATATTTTCTTGATTCATAAAATCTTCCTAACTTCTTTATATAATAAAATAAATATTCTTTTACAATTTTATCATAAATTTTATAATTTAATAAAAAAATCTACTATTTAATAGTAGAAATAAATTATAATTTTTTTAAAGTTAGACATGTATTTTATATCTAACTTTTATAGTTTAAATCAAATTAATAAACTTTATTTTATTCTTTTTAAAACTCTTTTACTTCCATCAAAATAACTTTCTTTAGAAGATAATATCATTTTTTCATCTTCTGTTAATTCATCACTTAATAATTCAAGTGTCATAGCATTTAAAAGACTTGTATCAACACCAGGACAAATTTCAGATGCATTTAAAATTAAGCTCTTATAACTATGTAAATATTCTTTTAATTCTAAATATAATATAGATAAATCATTATATTCTTTTGAATAATTTACAAATTCACATATATTAGCTAATTCAATAATTTTTATTGTTTTAATCGTATTTATAGGTGAAATTATAATATCTATATCACTTAATGCTTCACTAATTTTACGTCGTAGTGACCATTTATAATCTTTTAATCTTTTTTCCATGTAAACTCCTTTAAAAATTAATTTTATTTTAGAAGAATTTATTAAAAAAAACAATGATTTAAATACATATAATAGCAAATATAACCAGTTAAACTATTCTTTTAAATTGATTCTTTTTTATGCGATTAAAGCATTAATTTTTTTTCTTTTGTTAAATCTTTCTTTTTCTTTTCATAATTATAGCAATTGCTAACTTCCTCTAATGAAAAGCCTGCATATAATACAATTTTTTGAATTGAATCATGCATCCCACAAACTATCTGTCTAAAATTAACACCACTTATCGTTCCAATAAACCCAGTGCCGATTGCAATTGTCGCAATTAATTCATCATTTGCGGGTATTTTATCAAAACACTCTTTAATTATCTCTGATTGATTTGTTCCACAATCATTATGTAGAGAATGACAAACTAAAGCATGAAAAGTCTTTTCTCCTACTTTTTTTGATAAAACAGTTCCTATTGCATGTTCTCCACAACGAGATAATTCAGGCCAATAGCAACGAGAAACTTGGCCTGCGAAAACTGAATCATTAAGACCTTCAACATTAATTGCAAATGCTATATGTTTTAAATCAGAATTAAATATATTATCTTGAATAGTTTTTACTACCATAATTACAATCTCTCCTCACTTGTTTATATATTATACATTATTTACCTAAATTTACCTAAAAATTCAAATTGATAAGGAAATTTCAAAACTATCATTTCCTTGTTTACCTTTATAAAATTTTTTTGGATGCATATTCTAACATGAGTTAATCTTAATATAAAAAATGCAGTAAAATCGACCAAATTAAATTACTGATTTCATACATTTTATTTTACCATTTACATTATAGTGAAATTAAAAGTTATGTTCCCAGCAAATTACAGGTTGCAATTCTCTAATTAAAAAATATTATAAACTGTACAACTTTTAGATTTTAGTTTACTCATAATAATAAAAAAACTAGATCGTACTTCTAGTTAATATTTATTACTACTCGAAAAGTTCGAGTTTCCTATCAATCTGGTGGAGCAGAGGAGAATTGAACTCCTGTCCAAACTACCTATACATAAGTATCTACAAGTTTAGTTAAGATTTAGAATTTCATTATAATAATGGCTTTAACTTACCTAAATTATAACTAGATTAGTAAAATTCATTATATTATCCTAATCAAATAATATAGTATAACTCATATCTATAAAACTTTAACTTAATCTAAGAGTATAATTAAGCAAAGTAACTCCAACCTTTAATTAGGCAAATACAGGAGTTGCATTGAAACTATAAGTTTCGTCATTTAATTTTAATTTGTAATTTTAAGTCTTACAGGACTACTTGCAACCTATATACATAATAATCTGTCGAAACCATTACTGCCCCATATATACATTATAACACATATTATGGAATAAATGTAGAAAATTGACTTTTAAGTATCATTGTGTTACCATTACAGCAGATAATATAGTGGAGGTTTTGCAATGAACAAAGAATATATAATGAAACAAGCAAATTTATTAGGTGTACCTGTAGAAGCTAGTAAAAAAGAAATAGATCGTGCTTATACTATATGGTATATGAATTGGGATAAAAAAGAAATGCATACATCACAAGATTATGATAAATTGGCAAATATGAGAAATGCAAGAGATATTATGTTTAAGTATATAGAACTTAAAAAAAGAGATAAACATAAAAATAGTAGTTCAGTTAAAAGTAGTAGTCCAGTTAAAGTAACACATCAAGAAGAAGCACCCAAAAAAACTGTAGATGTTGGTAATAAAATATTAGCTGGCTTAAGTATTGGAGCATTAATAAGCGTAATGGGAGTTTATACTTTAAAAGGCGTAGATACTTCTAAAGAAAATAATTCTTCTAGTAGTATAGTAACTAATGAAGAACTAAATGAAAATCAAGAAAATACTAATATTATAATAATTGACTCTAGAATAAATGATGATGCTTTTATGAAAAATTTAGCTACCATTGAATGGGAAAAAATTGCTAAAATTAAAAATTATAATCCTAAATTTGCTCCAACTGTATATAATGAGGATGTTGTATATGAATTAATTAGATGGGCTCACCATTCAGATCCAAATTATACTGGTGAATATACACTATCTAATGAAGATGCTAGTGCTAGATTATTTGAACTTGTTGGTTCACATTATGATATTACAAATTTATTTAAAGGGTTAACATGTTATGAAAATGTTAATTCTTTAGGATCTAAAATTGCAATGATGGATTCAGAAAATACCTCTTATTATGATGAATATGATGCTTACATGACTATAAAGCAGGCATTAGATAATATGAACAGTAATAATTATGCTGAGGTAATAGTCTTAAGAGTTATATGTAAGTATATGATATCTGATATTAATAATTATGGAATGCGAGACATAGCTTTTGATAAATCTAATCTTGATACTACAAAAGTTACTGAATGTAAAGAAATATTTAATAAAATAAATGATGATAGTATATTTATTAGTATCCTACAAAACGCTAAACTTGAAGATAAAAATAAAGGATTAGTATTAAAAAGATGAGGTTAATATGAAGGTAGAAGATATAGATTACGATGAAGAAAATAAAGAAGTTAGTAATAAAGCTTCTATTGTATTAAAATCAGTTACTGCTACTGTTTTAGTAGTTATAATTATTATTAATTCTAAAAAAATTATTACGAACTTATTTAATAAAGGTAATATATCTGAAAGTAACTCTAATTCAATAGTATATGTAGAACCAGATAATATCATAGATTATACTTATGTAGAACAATTTTATCAAAATCTTTTATACTATAAAAATTTATATGGTAATGATTTTGTAAATAAATTAAATACTATAGAAGATGTTAAAAATTTATATAATTTTATTATAAAATTTGATGATATGTATATTAATCAAAGCGATGATACAAATATAACTTCTATTGAAGAATATGAAAATATATTAAATTCTTACTTTGAATCTTGTATTAAGTATGATATAAAGCCCTTTTTAAGTTTAATGTTTTATGATAAAACATATTACTACGATAAATTAAGCGAAGCAGAAAATTTAGTATATGATTTAAAAAATTCTAATGGTAATGATTATACAATTGCAAATAAATATTTTACTTGGTTAGGAATTAACTTATGGGATGGAAGAAGTGCTATTAAAGTAAATAAAATTAATGCACCTTATATTTATTTATTAATGACGCAATATATAAATTATAAAAATTGTGGAAATGTAAAATCTGCTATTAAAAATCAAAAAAATAATACTTTAAATATTAATGGAAATCTAAGTTTTTCATGTCCAGCTGGAATAGATCAATTTATAAGAGGACATAAAGTATATGATGAATTTGGCAATTTAATTGACAGCAATGATTTTCATGAAGTTTTAATTGATTTAATAAATGAACAATGCTTAACTTATCAAAACTATATTTTAAAGAGAAGTTATTAGGAGGGTTGTTAATGTATAATAACAATAATTTTAAAATTAGACTAGATTGGAAAAATATATTAATAAAATTAACATTAATTATATTATCTATTGTTTTATTAGCCTGGGCTATTCCAATGCCGAAATTAGATACATTTTATAATAGAGTATTTAGTGAAAATATAAATAATATGAAAGAAGTTGCCAAAAATTATTTTTCGAATAATAATTTACCAGAAAACATTGGTGAATCTGAAACTATTAAATTAAGTGATATGATTAATAAGAATTTAATCATAGAATTTGTTGATAAGAATAATGAAAAATGCAATGAAACTAGTTCTTATTCAACTATTACTAAAACAGGTTCTGATGAATATGTCTTAAAAACTCAATTATCTTGTAATAATGATTCGGATTATATTTTAGAAACTATAAGTAATACTATAAATAAACAAGATGATTTAAATAATAATACTGGTAATTCTAATACAAATAATAACAATAATTCTATAAATAATGAAGATGATGATGAGGAAGATATTATATTAGAAAATGGTATTTATGATAAAGATGGTAATTTAATTAGTATCATAGAATATGAATTTAAAAAACCTGTTTATACTACTACAAATAATTATACTTGTCCTAGTGGATATGTATTAAATGGAAAGACATGCTATAAATATGAAAGGGGCAAAACAATTCCAGCAACGCCATTATATTTTGATGACACAAAAATAATTAAGGATGCAGAAAAAAATGTTACTGGTTCTTATACAGAATATGCTGATCCTATAAAAGAAAAGGATAAAGTAGTAAAGAAATGTCCGGATGGATATACTTTAAATAATAATATTTGTTATAAATATGAAGAGGCAACAGTTAAACCTGGCACAACTATTTATGAATGCCCTGCTGGTTATAGTGTAAAAGGTACAAAGTGTATAAAAAAAGTTGAACCAGATTATAAACTAGTTAGTAAAGATGACTATGTTTGTCCGGATGGATATACTCTTAATGGAGATAAATGTACAATAACTAAAAATGCGTTAATAAGTTCAGAAACAAGTAAAGAATACTATTGCAATTATTCTAGTGATAGGTTAGTTGGAACTAGTTGCTTCTATGATGCTACATACCATTCTGGAGGTACAAATTGTACCTGTAATATAGGTGATGAAAAAATAGGTAATACGTGTTACAAAAAAGAAGAGTATAATGCTAATTATGTAAGCGGATCTCAAAATTGCTCTTGTCCAGATGGGTATAGACTATCAAATTCTCAATGTGTATATTCTTATACTGCCACTAATAATTCACACTGGGGAAATCCTACCGTTATAAAATCTAATACTTTAAGAGCAGAATATAACAATGGAAAAGAAAAATTAGAATATACTGGAAATTATTCTTGTTCTTTAGGTTCTTGTGTTTATTATTATAATCTATATAAATGGGAATCATCTTATATTTGTAATAAAGGTGGCAGTTTGAGTGGTACAACATGTTATATTTATAAGAATCCAACATGTTCAAGTACTGGCGGATATTATACCTGTTCAGATGGTTCTACACCAGTAAATAATAAATGTTATAGAACAACTACATATAATGCGACATGTTCAACTACTAATGGATACTACAGTTGTTCTAGGCAAGGAATTCTTTTAGGAAGTAGTTGTTCATATTCAGCAAATTATAGGTATAATTCTAGTAGTAAAGAATATTGTGAAAGTGGATATATTCTTAACAATCATAAATGTACTAAAACAATATATGCAGATATAATTATTGATGATAAAGTTATTCCTTATTGTAATACTAGTGAAGGATATTACTTAGAAAATGAAATGTGTGTTAAAACCATAGATGCCACTAAAAATACTACTAGTACTGAGTATATTTGTCCAGATGGATACATTAAAGAAGGTACTACCTGTTATAAAACTACAGAGCCAACAGAAGAAATAGAATATAAATATACATGTCCGGATGGATATACTAAATATGAAGAAAATGGTAATTATAAATGTAGTAAAGTTGTTGAAAGTAAAACTGAATATTATTGTGAAGACAAAGATGCAGTTTTAGAAAATGATAAATGCATAATAATTAAAAAAGGTGGTTTAAAAGGATATACTTGTCCTGATGATTATATATTAAACGGAGATACATGTGTATTAGAAAAAACAACTTGTTTTGATGCTACTTTAGAAACAAATACAACTACAAGTTATACATACACATGGAGTACTAAAAAAGAATTAGAAGGATGGATTCCTACTGGTAATACTAGGACTAAAGATCCTTCAGAATATATTAAATAGATCATATAATGAAAATTATATGATTTTTTTATTCTATTAATTATAAAAGATAATAATTAAAAAAACAGCCTTAAAGCTGTGATTTTAGTATTCTTGTTAAAATAACTATTAACTCTGGATCAGTAACAGGATTAACATAAACGTCATTACCATCTATTATTTCTTCAATTATTTTTACCTTGTTTGGAATAATTTCTTTTTTTTCATCTACACCCATTACTAAGAAATATTTAGTACCACCATACATTGTTTCATTAAGTAGTATATATTTTTCTTTATTTTCCAAAGTTATTATTGTATTTGTTCTTAATCCCATTTTATCCTTCTCCAATCTAAGCTGCTTTTCTTAATGTATGTGTATAATCATCGTCATTTGCAAATAAATCAGTATCTAATGATGATGTATTAGATAGTTCGTTTGCTTCTGCTACGCCAACAACCTTAATCCCCTTAGGCTTATTATTATTTTCTTCCTCATCATTTGAAAATAAGGCTTTATTAAACCAATCAGTTGATTCCTCTTCTTTAGTTTTCTCAAATGTACCATTGTCAACTGGTGCACTAGAAATAGTCATTTGTGGGTCAAATAACGATTCTAATGAAGAGTCTAAGCTACTATTCTTACTTGGTTCCTCACTTGGAATATCATCAACAAATGATACTGTACTTAATTCTGGTTCATTAGTTTGAGGAGTAAATAATATTGTATTATCTTCAATATCACTATTTACAGGGTTACTTTGACTAATTTCTTGTTCATAAGATTTATCACTATCGATTGCTTTAACATCATCTTTAGCTTTTCCTATAATGCCCATAGCAGTTGCTATCCCATGGTCTTGTGTTCCATAACCTTGATAAGTTTTTGATAATCCATCTAAATCTTTTGAAGTTGCTTCCAACTCTATTGCTGTATCATTTATTTTATTACCAACAAATTCAGGATACTTTATTTGTACACGTGCTATATCAGTTATGTATTTAGTATATCCTACAACTTTTCCTGCTTCAACATGTGTATTAAAAATATTTCTTACATTTTCCAATTCTCTTAAATACTTTGCTCTTTCCTTTTCAACTTTTTCGATTGCATCTTCTAATTGTTTCATTTCTGCTCTTGTAGCATCAATAATTTCACCCATCATTTAAATCACGTCCCTTTATCTTTCTTATACTATATAAAAAGTTTATCACATTAGGTTTTTATTTGCAATAAAAAAATTAGAATTTATACTAATTCTAATTTTACTGTTAGAGCATCGTCTCCAACTCTTTCTTTTAATTTAATAATTCTTGTATAGCCGCCATTTCTTGATTCATATTTTGGTGCTAATTCATTAAATATTTTAGCAACTACATCTTTATCATTATGTAAGAAAGCTAAAGCTTTTCTTCTAGAAACTAAAGTACCTTTTTTACCATAAGTAATCATTCTATCAACAAATTTTCTTACTTCTTTAGCTCTTGCTTCAGTAGTAACTACATATCCATTATTAATTACATCTTTAGTAAGACTTGCTAAAATGCTTCTACGAATACGTGATTCTCTATTTAATTTTCTATAATTTGCCATGTTACCTCCATTATATTTTTACTCTTTAAAACTTAAACCCATTTCTTTAACTTTATCTAATACTTCTTTTAAAGATTTTTTACCTAAATTTCTAATTTTATTAACTTCACTTTCACGTTTGTTAATTAAATCTTCAACTGTATTAACTCCAGCTCTCTTTAAACAATTATAAGCACGAACTGAGAATTCAATTTCTTCAATTGGAGTTTCTAAAGTCTTAGTTATTGTATCAACTTTCTTTTCAGCAATTATTCCAGAAATATTAGAAATATTATTAATATCTGCAATAATATTAAAATGTTCAATTAAAATTTTTGCTGCTAATGCCATTGCCTCATCAGGTGTCATAGAACCATTAGTATAAACATTCATAACCAATTTATCAAAGTTTTCATTTTGTCCTACACGAGCAGGTTCAACTTCATAACTTACTCTTTCAATTGGTGAATATAAACTATCTATAGCAATTACGCCAATTTTCTTTTCACCTAATAATTTTTCATTTGTTTTTGAATCAACATAGCCACGACCATTACCAACAGTCATTTCCATATCAATTTTTCCACCTTTTACTAAATTACAAATTACTAAATCTGGATTTACAATTTCAATATCAGCGTCTGCTTCAATCATTCCAGCAGTAACTGGTCCTTCAGTATTAGCAGTTAAACGAATTGTTTTTATATTATCACTTTTATCATGATTTATTAAAACAACACTTTTTAAATTTAAAACTATAGTAGTTACATCTTCAACAATTCCATCTATTTTTTGAAATTCATGCATAACGCCTTCAATCTTAACAGATGTAATTGCACTACCAGGTAAACTTGATAACATAACTCTTCTTAAAGCATTACCGATTGTTGTACCAAATCCTCTTTCAAGTGGATCTAATTCAAATTTACCATAATGATTATTTTCAATTGATTCTACTATTTTATAATCAGGTTTTTCAAATTTTAACATAGTTTAATGTTCCCCTTTCTTAATTTCTTGGACGTTTTGGTGGACGGCATCCATTGTGTGGAACAGGTGTTATATCATTGATTGCAGTAATTTCTAATCCAGCAGTTTGTAGTGAACGAATAGCATTTTCTCTACCAGCTCCTAAACCTTTAACAAAAACTTCTACCTTTTTTACACCATTATCAACAGCAGTTTTTGCAGCTGCTTCAGCACTCATACCAGCAGCATAAGGTGTTTTCTTTTTAGAACCTTTATAACCAATAGTACCAGCTGATGCCCAAGATATTACATTACCATTAACATCTGTTATAGATACAACAGTATTATTATAAGTAGAATGAATATGAGCTTGTGCTTCAGGAATATTTTTCTTTACTTTTCTTTTTCTTCTATTATAAGCCATTATAGTACCTCCTATTTACTTACTTTTTTCTTATTAGCAACTGTCTTACCCTTACCTTTTCTTGTACGAGCATTTCTACTAGTTCTTTGACCACGAACTGGTAATCCTTTTTTATGTCTAATACCTTGATAAGAATTAATTTCCATTTTATTTTTAATATTTAATTGTACTTCACGACGAAGTTCACCTTCAACAGTGTATTTTTCTACTTGAGTTCTTAATGCACTTACTTCTTCTTCTGTTAAATCTTTTGCTTTTTTAGTTCTTGCAACTTTTGCATCATCACAAATAGTATTAGCAAGATTTCTTCCGATTCCATAAATTGCAGTTAAACCAATACAAATATGTTTTTCATTTGGTATCTCAATATTTTTAATACGTGCCATAATTCCTCCTATTAGCCTTGTGTTTGTTTGTGTTTTGGATTTTCACAAATAACCATTATTTTACCTTTTCTTTTAATTATTTTACATTTTGGACAAATTTTTTTAACTGATGGTCTAACTTTCATAATAATCTTCCTCCATTATCTTTTATTCCATATTATACGCCCACGTGTTAAATCATAAGTCGATAACTCAACTGTAACCAAATCACCTGGTAAGATACGAATCATATTCATACGCATTTTACCAGAAACGTGAGCATGTACAGTTTGATTATATTTTGTTAATTTTACAAGGTAATCTCCACCTTTTAAAACTTCGATTACTTTGCCTTCTACTTCTATTTTATCTTCTTTAGCCATTTTTTACTCTCCTGTTAAAATTTCATATCCATCTTTTTTAACTAATACAGTATGTTCAAAATGAGCAGATGGTTTGCCATCTTCTGTAACAATAGTCCAATCATCATCAAGCATACATACATTTCTTGAACCCAAATTTAACATTGGTTCAATAGCTATTGTCATTCCTTCTTTTAAAATCATACCAGTATGGGGTTTACCATAATTAGGTATATCAGGATCTTCATGTAATTCATTACCAATACCATGCCCGCAAAGTTCACGAACAACGCCTAAATGATGTTTGTGAGCATAACTTTCTATTGCATGTCCTATATCACCCAATGTTGCTCCATCTTTTACTTCTTTAATTCCTTCATATAAAGCATTTTTAGTATGTTCAATTAAATATGCTTTTTTTTCATTTATAGTTCCAACTGGATATGTTGCAGCAGAATCCGAATGATATCCTTTATAAATAATTGAAATATCAAGTGAAACAATATCACCATTTTTTAATTTTCTACCACTAGGTATCCCATGAACTACTTCATCATTAACTGATATACATAGATAACCAGGATAGCCTTCATATCCTATTGTAGATGAATAACAATCATTTTCTTCCATAAATTTTCTAGCAATATCCTCAAGTTCCTTTGTTGTAATTCCTGGTCGGAGATTTTTTTCTAGAAGTTTATGGCATAAATAGTTAATATGTCCAGAATGTTTCATTAATTCAATTTCTTCATTGCTTTTAATACTAACCATTTATACCTCCAACAATTTTTCTATTTCTTTTAACATACTTTGTGGATTATCATTCACAATAATAACAGATAACTTATTGTTTTCTTTATAATAATTTAAAATACTTGCTGTTTCTTTTATATAAGTATCATATCTAATTTTAAATGTTTCTTCATTATCATCATTACGAATAATTAACTGACTTCCACAAATATCACATTTATTTTCAACTTTAGGTTTTGTAGATTTTATATATTTGTTATAATTTTTATTACATATTGGACATGTAAGTCTACCTAAAGCTCGAGCCATCGCCTTATCATAATCTATATCAAGATATATAACTATGTAATTATTTAAGTTTAATTCTTTAAATAGTTTTTCTAAATAATAAACTTGATCTATATTTCTTGGAAACCCATCTAATATAAATAGTTTGTTATGTATGTTCTTGATACAATTATCTAAAACTTTATATACGATTTCATCAGGAAGAAGTTTACCACTATTTAATAAACTTTCTATTTGTTTTCCCAATTCATCATTTTTTTCTTTTGCTTTTCTTAATAAATCACCAGTTGATATATGTAAATAATTATACTTATCACTTAGTAATTTGCTCATTGTTCCTTTACCAGCTGCAGGTGGAGCAATAAAAATTATGTTTTTCATCTTCTACGTCTACCTTTAGAATAGCTTCTACTAACTAATGAGCTTTCTATTTGTTTATATGTTTCAATTGCTACACCAACAACTATTAGTAATCCAGTACCACCAATTGTAACACTACTTGGTAAACCTGAAAATTTTGAAAATAGTATTGGCAAGCCAGCAATTATAACTAGGAAAATTGAACCAACAATAGTAAGTCTTCCAATAATTTTAGAAATATATTTAGAAGTATCTACACCTGGTCTAATTCCTGGTATATAACCACCATTTTTATTTAAATTTTTTGCCATTTCTTCTGGATTCATTTCAATAAATGTATAAAAATATCCGAAGAAAAATATTAATAATATATATAAAATAAAACCAGTTAAACTTGTATATTCTATATAATTTTTTACAAACGCTATTGCATTAGCATTATTTATTAAATTAACAATAGTAGTTGGTATTGCTATTAATGTTGATGCAAATATTACAGGCATAACTCCTGCTGAATTTAACTTAATTGGTAAAAATGATGTTTGAGCACCATACGCACTATTAGTTCTATTAGAATACTGAATAGGTATTCTTCTTTCAGCAAGTTGAATAAAGACAACACCACAAATAATTAATATATATATTAAAACGAATAGAGCAAATAATACACCACCTAAAGTTGTGTTATATGTTCCTGAAAGTACAAGACTTTGAAATGCAGTAACAAACATTGATGGCATACTTTGGATAATTCCTGCCATTATTAGTAGTGACATACCATTTCCAATTCCCTTTGATGTAACTTGATCTCCAATCCAAAGTAAGAAACAAGTTCCAGCAGTCATAACTAATGTTGTTTTTAAAATTTCACTAGTTCCCATACCTTTCATATAAACTATTGTTAATATATATCCTTGAATGAACGCAAATATTATTCCTAAATATCTAGTAATTCTATTTATTTTTTGTCTACCAGTATATCCTTCCTCTTTTAATTCTTTAAAATAAGGAATTATATCCATTTGTAATAACTGAGTAATAATAGATGCAGTAATATATGGTGAAACACCTAATGCAAATATTGAAAAACTTCTTAAACCACCACCGGACATAAGGTTAAATATTTCAAGAAATCCTAATTCTTGATATACAGCTGATGCCCAAGGGATGGTAATAGTTGTACCTAGGCAAAATAAGCCTAAGCACAACAATGTAAAATATAATCTTTTTCTTAAATCTTTATTTGAAGGACTAAATAGTTGCTTCATTCTAGCAAACATATTAGATCACCTCAGTTTTGCCACCTGCTGCCTCTATTTTAGCAACAGCAACACTTGAAAATCTAGTAGCTTTAACAGTTAATTTCTTTTCAAGTTCACCATTACCTAAAACTTTTACACCAGACAACTGATTTTTAATTATACCCTTTTCCTTTAAAATTTCAGGAGTTACAACATCGCCATCTTTAAAATATCTATTTAAATCACTTAAATTAATAGTAGCATATCTTACAGAAAATCTTGCGTTATTGAATCCTCTTTTTGGTAATCTTCTATATAATGGAGTTTGACCACCTTGGAACCAAGGTGAAATTGATGCTCCACTACGAGATTTTTGTCCTTTTTGACCACGAGTTGCTGTCTTACCCATTCCTGATCCAGGGCCACGGCCTACTCTTTTTCTAGATTTAGCTTCTGGTAGAGCATTTAATTCATGTAACTTCATATTATAATTCCTCTACTTTCTTTCCTCTTAATTCAGCAACTTGCTCAGCAGTTTTTTGACATTTTAATGCTTCTAAAGTAGCTTTAGCAACATTAACTTTTGTATTTGAGCCTAATGATTTAGACACAACATCTTTAACTCCTGCAAGTTCTAAAATAGCACGAGCAGCACCACCGGCTACAAGTCCAGTACCTTTTTTTGCAGGTTTTAATAAAACTTCAGCACGTCCAACCTTTGCGATTGCTTCATGAGGAATAGTTCTATTATCAACCAAAGATACTTTAACAACATTTTTGTTAGCAGCTTGTAAAGCTTTTTTAATAGCTTCTGGTACTTCATTAGATTTTCCACTTCCTAAGCCTACTAAACCTTTTCTATTTCCAACTACAACTGTAGCTAAAAATCTAAAATGTCTACCACCTTTTGTTACTTTAGTAACACGTCCAATTGATATAACTTGATCTTCAAGCATATTTTTCTTAGTTTCAGTTTCTCTTTTTGGCATAATATCCTCCCTCTTAGAATTCTAATCCGTTTTCACGTGCAGCTTCAGCTAAAGCTTTTACACGTCCATGATATAGGTAGCCACCTCTATCAAAAACAACTTTATTTATTTTAGCTTTCTTTGCTTTAGTTGCAATATCTTTGCCTACTTCTTTAGCACCTTCGATATTACCACCATTTTTAATTTTTAACTCAACTGATGAAGAGCTAACTAAGGTAGTTTGTTTTTCATCATCAATAATTTGAGCAAAAATTTGATTATTTGATCTAAATACGTTTAATCTTGGACATTCACTAGTGCCACTAATTTTGTTACGAACTCTAGTATGTCTAATTTTACGCATTTCGTTATTTGACTTCTTATTTATCATAACACTCTCTCCTTACCTTATTTAGCTGCTTTCTTTCCTTCTTTACGTCTTACAAATTCGCCCTTATAACGGATACCTTTACCTTTATATGGTTCTGGTTCTCTTATTTTACGAATATTAGCCGCAAATTCAGAAACTTTTTGTTTATCAATTCCTGAAATAGTTATTTCAGTATTACTTTCTTGTTTAACTTCTAAATCATTTGGAACAATGATTTCTACTGGATGTGAAAAACCAGCATTTATACTAATTTTTTTACCAGCAACATTAAATCTATAACCAACACCAACTGCTTCTAAACCTTTACTAAATCCTTCAGTAACACCAACAATCATATTTTTAATAAGTGAATTAGTTGTTCCGTGAAGTTGTTTAGTATGTTTTTCATCATTTGGTCTAGTTGTTAAAACAACGTTTTCTTTAATTTCTACATTTATAGGTCTTGCAATATTTAATTTTAATTCGCCTTTTGGTCCCTTAACAGAAACTACTTCATTTTCATTAGTAACTGTTACACCAGCAGGTATTGTTAATTGTCTATTACCAATTCTACTCATAAGCTTTTTCCTTACCAAATATAGGCAAGTACTTCTCCTCCTAGATTATTTTCTCTAGCTTGTTTATCAGTCATAAGTCCTTTAGATGTAGAAATAATTGCAATTCCAAGTCCATTTAAAACACGAGGAATTTCATTTGCTTTGGCATAAACACGTAATCCTGATTTAGAAATTCTCTTTAAACCAGTAATTACTCTTTCTTTTTTCTCACCATATTTAAGTGTGATAGTTAATTTATCACCAGTTATATTTTTTTCATATTCGTAGTCAGTTATAAAACCTTCATTTTTAAGAATTTCAGCAATTCCTAAAGTCATTTTAGTTCCATTAACAACTACTTTTTCATAACGCATTTGTAATGCATTACGCATTCTAGTTAGCATATCTGCTATATTATCTTGTACCATCTTAAAATTCCTCCTTTCCTACCAACTTGACTTCTTAACGCCAGGTATTTGACCTTTATTTGCTAATTCTCTAAAGCAAATACGACATAATCCATATTTTCTAAGTACGCCATGAGGACGTCCACATCTTTCGCATCTGGTATAACTGCGTGTAGAAAATTTTGGTTTTCTTTGTTGTTTTACAACCATACTAGTTTTTGCCATAAATATTTCCTCCTCTTAACTTACTTTCTAAATGGAAGTCCAAATGCACTTAATAAGTGTAATGCTTCATCATTTGTTTTTGCTGTAGTAACGAATACAATATCCATACCCATTACTTTTAATACTTGATCGTAATCAATTTCTGGGAAAATTAATTGTTCTTTAATTCCTAAAGTATAATTTCCTCTACCATCAAATGCAGTTTTAGAAATACCTCTAAAATCTCTAACACGTGGAAGAGCAATTTTAATTAATTTATCCATAAAATTGTACATTGCTTCACCACGTAAAGTAACCTTGCAACCAATTGGTTGACCTTCTCTTAATTTAAAGCCAGCAATTGATTTACGAGCTTTAGTAACAACTGGATGTTGACCAGTGATTGCTTCTAAGTCTTTTACAGCTGCTTCAATAAATTTAGGTTCATGTGATCCTTCACCTACACCCATATTAATAACTATTTTTTCTAATCTAGGAACTTCCATTTTAGATGAATAGTTAAATTCTTTCATTAAAGAAGCAGTTATTTCTTTATTATATAATTCTTTTAAATTACTCATAATTTCTCCTAACTAGCTTTCTTTTCGCTTTTTTTACTTGTAGTTTTAACTTTTTTAGTTTTAGCCTCTACTTCAATTTTTTTTACGTTAGATACATGAATTGGAGCTTCTACTTCTTCGATTGAACCATTTTGTCCATTATATCTTGGTTTTAAGTGTTTTTTTACGATGTTCATTCCTTCAACAATTACTTTGTCTTCTTTTTTTAGAGTTTTAATAATTTTGCCTTCTTTGCCTTTTTCTTTACCAGCAATAATTTTTACTTGATCTCCAACTTTTAATTTCATAATTATTGTCCTCCTATAATACTTCGTTAGCAAGTGAGACAATCTTCATGAAATCTTTATCACGAAGTTCACGAGCAACTGGGCCTAAAACTCTTGTTCCTATAGGACTCTTATCATCTTTGATTAAAACGCATGCGTTATCATCAAATTTAATGTAAGAGCCATCTTTTCTTCTAACACCTTCAACACTTCTAACGATTACAGCTTTTACTACTTTTCCTTCTGGAATATTACTATTTGGAATTGCTTTTTTTACAGTTCCAACAACAATGTCGCCAATATTACCATATTTTACTTTTGAACCGCCCATTACTCTAATAACAAGTAATTCTCTTGGTCCTGAATTATCAGCAACTTTTAATCTACTTTCTTGCATTATCATAATGAGACCTCCTATAAGATTACAGCTTTTTCAACTACTTTTACTAGGGTATATCTTTTAGTTTTAGATAGAGGTCTAGTAGCAGCAATTCTAACTGTATCTCCTTCTTTTGCTTCATTTTTTTCATCATGAGCTACATATTTTTTTGAATATTTAACCCTTTTACCATAAAGTGGATGATTCTTATAAGTTTCAACTAAAACAGTAATAGTTTTATCACATTTTGCAGATACAACTTTACCAGTTAATTCTGCTCTTTTAGTTTCTGCTTCCATTAGTTTTCTCCTCCTTCAGATAATTCTCTTTCGCGTAAAATTGTTTTCATTCTAGCGACATCTTTTCTTAATTCATGAATTTTAGAAGGTTTTTCTAAACTTCCATTAGATTGTTTAAATCTCAAATCTAATAATTCTCTTTTAGATTCAGCAATTTTCTTATTAAGATCTTCGCTTGTTAATTTTCTTAATTCATTAACCTTCATTAGAATTACCTTC
Source organism: uncultured Bacilli bacterium (assembly GCA_944373095.1). GTDB lineage: Bacteria > Bacillota_I > Bacilli_A > RF39 > UBA660 > CAG-605. The sequence continues at coordinate 28,180 of CALWAK010000004.1, read as the reverse complement.
TTTCTTTACAAATTTGCATGTAATAGGTAATTTATGTGATGCAAGACGTAATGCTTCACGAGCAGAAGCTTCATCAATATCACCAATTTCAAACATAATTTTACCTTTTTTTACAACTGCAACCCAATCTTCAACATTACCTTTTCCTGTACCTTGACGAGTTTCAAGAGGTTTTCTTGTAAGTGCTAAATGTGGGAATATATTTATATAAACTTTTCCACCACGTTTCATATAACGTGTCATTGCAATACGAGCAGCTTCAATTTGACGAGCGCTAATCCATGCTCCTTCTTTAGCCATTAAACCATATTCACCAAAGTGTAATTCAGTATTACCTTTTGCATGACCATCATATGTTAATCTTTGTGGTTTACGATATTTAGTTCTTTTTGGAATTAACATTTAAAGTCTCTCCCTTCTTACTTTGCTTTTTAGTTGGAAGAATTTCTCCTTTGTAAATCCAAACTTTTACACCAATAATACCATAAGTAGTTAAAGCTTCAGCAGTACCATAATCGATATCAGCTCTTACTGTATGAAGAGGAACAGTACCTTCTGTATACCCTTCACTTCTTGCCATTTCAGCTCCACCTACACGGCCAGAAACTAATGTTTTAATACCTTTAGCTCCAGCTTTCATAGTATTTCTAATAGCACGTTTTTGAACACTTCTAAATGGTGCTCTTGCTTCAATTTGTAAAGCAATATTTTGAGCAACAATTTGAGCATTTAAATCTGGATTTTTTTCTTCAACGATAGATACATAAATATCTTCGCCAACTAATTTCTTTAACTTATTTCTAAGTTTTTCGATGTCTTCTCCGCCTTTACCAATAATAATTCCTGGTTTAGCAGATTTAATAGTTACATCGCATCTTTTTTCATTTCTTTCAATAATTACAGAGGCAACAGCAGCATCTTTTAATTCTTTTGCTAGAAATTGACGAATTTTAATATCATTATTTAGATATTTAGCGTAATTATTTTTGCTTGAAAACCATTTAGATTCCCAATCTTTATTAACACCAATTCTTAAACCAATTGGACTAACTTTTTGTCCCATTTCTATTTTGCCTCCCTTTTAGAATCACTAACTTTAATAGTTATATGACTAGTACGTTTATCATGACGATCCACATTTGAACGACTTCCAAAGCGAATCTTTTTACGAGTCTTTCCTGGATTAATATAGCATTCAGAAATAACTAGATCAGATTCATTTGCGCCAAAATTATTTACAGCGTTAGCAATAGCAGAATTTAAAACCTTGCTAATTAAACGACTAGCTTTTGTATTAGTATTTGCTAAAATACCAAGTGCAGTTTGTACATCTTTACCTCTAACTAAATCAAGAGTCATTCTAGCTTTACGAGGAGCTACTTCTGCACCTTTATGTATTGCATAAGTTTCCATATCTAATTATCCTTCCTATTTTTGACCAGCATGGCCACCAAATTTACGAGTTAATGCAAATTCACCAAGCTTATGTCCAACCATTTCTTCTGTTATATAAACTGGAATAAATTCCTTACCATTATGAACAGCTATTGTATGTCCGACAAAATCAGGGAAAATTGTTGAACGACGTGACCAAGTCTTAATAACTTCTTTTTTACCATTTTTATTTAATTCTTGAACCTTTTTTAATAATCTATCAAATACATAAGGTCCTTTTTTTAAACTTCTTGCCATTTATTTCCTCCTATTTTTTTCTGCGACTAACAATTAGCTTGTCAGATGCTTTTTTATTCTTTCTAGTCTTTAGACCAAGTGCAGGTTTGCCCCAAGGTGTCATTGGTGCTTTACGTCCTACTGGAGTACGTCCTTCACCACCACCATGTGGGTGATCATTAGGGTTCATAACAGAACCACGGTTTGTTGGATTAATACCCATATGACGTTTTCTACCAGCTTTTCCTAGATTTACTAATTCGTAATCTTCGTTTCCAACTACACCGATAGTTGCCATACAAGTTCCAAGAATTTTCCTTGTTTCTCCAGATTGTAATCTAACCATTACATATTTTCCTTCACGTCCAAGAATTTGAGCACTTGCTCCTGCACTACGTGCAAGTTCAGCACCTTTACCTGGTTGAAGTTCAATGCAGTGAATTACAGTACCTACTGGAATATTTTCTAAAGGTAAAGCATTTCCAACTTTAATATCAGCATCTTTACCATTTTCAATAATCATTCCAACTTTTAAATCTTTTGGTGCAATAATATATCTTTTTTCACCATCTAAATAATTGATAAGAGCGATATTTGCATTACGATTTGGATCATATTCAATAGTAGCAACTCTACCTGTTACGCCAGTTTTATTTCTCTTAAAATCAATTATTCTATATTTTTGTTTAGCCCCGCCACCGATATGTTGAACAGTCATACGACCTTGATTATTTCTACCACCAGTTTTAGTTTTCTTTACTAATAAAGATTTTTTTGGAGTTGTAGAAGTAATTTCAGTATTGGCTAGTGTAGACATACCACGACGTCCATTAGTTGTTGGGTTATATTTTTTAATTGGCATAATCTTCACTCCTATCCTAATATTCTATTTTATTACCGTCTTCTAGAGTTACTATTGCTTTTTTATAAGTTTTAGTTTTTCCAGTATAACGGCCTACTCTTTTATCTTTAGCTTTAGTATTTAAAGTGTTAACACTTTTTACTTTTACGCCAAATAATTTTTCAATTGCTTTTTTAATTTCAGTTTTGTTGGCACTTTTAACAACCTTAAATGTATATACATTATTTTGTTTAGCATACATTGACTTTTCAGTTATTACAGGTGCAATTATTACATCAGAATAATCTTTCATTATTTAAGTGCCTCCTCAATCATTTTAATAGCAGCCTCTTCAACCACTACTTTATTAGCATTGATTAAATCATAGCAGTTAATTTCATTTGCCACAAGAGAATAAGCATATCCTAAATTTCTTGTTGCTAAATATAAATTTTCATTTTCTTCTGCTGTGATAAATAATACTTTGCCTTCTAATTCCAAATTTTTAATAAGTGCTTTTACTTCAGCTGTTTTATTTGATTTCATCTCTAATGAATCAACAACTATTAAGTTCTTTTCAGCCATTATTGCTGATAAAGCACTCTTAAGAGCTAAAACTCTTTCTTTTTTGTTAATTTTAAATGTGTAATCACGTGGTACTACGCCGCCAGCAATTCCACCACCACGCCATTGTGTAGCACGAATTGATCCTTGGCGAGCTCTACCTGTTCCCTTTTGTCTCCATGGTTTTTTGCCACCACCAGAAACTTCAGAACGATTCTTTGTTTTTGCAGTTCCTTGTCTTGATGCAGCAAGTTGTAAATCTATTGCTTTTTTAATTGCAATTTCATTAACTTCAATACCAAATATTTTAGCATCAAGTGTTAAATCTTTAGTTTTTTCATTATTTATATTTTTAACTTCAACTTTTGCCATTATAGAATCACCTTTCTAGAAATTTAATTCTCTTGGTTTTCCTCTTTAGCTTCTGTTACTTCGGTAGTAGAAGCAACATTTTCCTCAGCACTTGCTTCTTCATAAGAAACTAAGTCAATATTTTCTTTTTTTCTTTCATCTTTTGCAGCTGATTTAATTAAAACTAAAGATTGTTTAGCTCCTGGTACATTACCACTAACTAAAATATAATTTTCTGAAACATTTACATCAACAATTACTAGATTTTGAATTGTAACTGTTTCAACACCCATGTGTCCTGGTAATTTCTTACCTGGTAATACTCTCATTGGTCTCATAGTACCCATTGAACCAGGTCTTCTATGATAACGAGATCCGTGTGCACTAGGTCCAGAAGATTGTCCATGTCTTTTAATAACACCTTGTGTTCCGTGGCCCTTGCTTGTTCCGGTTACATCTACAACTTCACCAATAGTAAATATAGATGCATCAATAGTATCTCCTAAGTTATAAGAGCCTTCATAATCTCTTATTTCTTTTAAGAAGCGCTTAGGATTTGTATTAGCCTTTTTAGCATGACCAATACTAGCTTTAGTAGCGTTTTTTTCCTTTTTGTCACAAACGCCTAATTGAATTGCATTATAACCATCATTTTCAACAGTTTTAACTTGCATAACCTTATTTGGCTCAACTTCAATTACTGTGACAGGAATAACTTTGCCTTCTTTTGTAAAGACTTCAGTCATTCCGACTTTACGTCCTAAGATTCCTTTCATTTTTTCCTCCATTATTACATTTGTTTAATACTGATAGCAACACCACTTGGTAAATCTAAGTGAGATAATGCCTCAATTGTTTCTTTACTAGGTTCTTTAACATCAATAAGTCTTTTATGAGTACGCATTTCAAATTGCTCGCGAGCATCCTTGTATTTGTGTACAGCTCTTAATACTGTTACCTTTTCGATATCAGTAGGAAGAGGAATAGGACCAGAAATTACTCCCCCAGTTCTTTTTACAGTTTCGATAATCTTTCCAGCAGCCATATCGATAGTACGATGATCATATGCTTTAAGATTTATACGAATTTTTGACATTTATATGTCCTCCTTTCGCCTATATCTAGTATAGACTTGCTCCGTAACGAATTACCTGCTCAGCCAGTTTCAAAAAGTTTTAACCTATCAACTTTGCCTAGCGTGTCAGCAACCTCGCACATCTTTGCAGTCATACGAATAAAATTCTATCAAATTATTTAAAAAAAAGCAAGACTTTTTTTATACCACGAAAGTAGTTAAAAGCCTCGTAAATTACGAGGCTTTTTCTACCATCTAATATTATCTAAAAACATATCTTCTGGTAAATTAAATAATTTATTATTTTGCACGTTAATAATTTTATTTGCCATATCAAATAAACTAAAAATAGAAATATTTTCAAAATTTTTTAACTTTTCTTTAAGTAAATTCCAAACATCATCATTTCTAATTAAATCTAATGTTTTATACCCTTTTTCAGTCAAACATTTTATCTTATGATCTCTTAAAACATCAGTGTTATCATAACTAAGTTTATCAACAATATTTAAATAACGTTCACGATTAAATATTGTCACAATATCTAATACAGTTTCAATAGAATATTCTGATAATCTTTCTTGTAATTTAGCAACTGATAAAGTTTCTCCGTAAGATATATTCTCAACTTCAATTAATACTTTTCTTGCACATTCATTATTTATTTTCAATTTAGTTACCTCCTAACCAAATTATAATATATGTTTAAAACGCTAGTCAATAATTAGAGGTTTAGTGCTCTTCATTTCTTTAGGTAATGCAATATCCATATATTTTAATATTGTTGGCGCTACCTGAGTTAAATTACCATTTTCTAGTTTTACTTTTTTATCAGTTATTATAAAAGGCACTGGATACAATGAATGTGATGTAACAACATTGTTATTGTCATCTAACATCTCGTCACAATTTCCATGATCACTTAAAATTATTACAGTATAATAATTTTCTTCAGCCGACTTAATTATTTTAGCTAAACATTTATCAAGAACTTCTAACGCTTCAATAGCAGCATCCAAATTACCAGTATGTCCAACCATATCAGGGTTTGCAAAATTCATAAATATAAAATCATAATCTCTATCCAAACAATCTAAACATCTAGAAGTTACTTCGTTAGCTGACATGCTTGGTTTTAAATCATATGTTGCAACTTTAGGAGAAGGGATTAAAAATCTATCACATTTTTCTAAATTTAATTCTTTACCACCATCAAAGAAATATGTAACATGGGCATATTTTTCGGTTTCAGCTATTCTTGCTTGAGATAAACCTAAATTAGATAAATAAACACCTAATGCATTTTCTATTTTGGGTATCTCTAAGAAATGTTTAGAGTTTTTTGCTTCTTCAATCGAATAAAAAGTATAACACTTTAATTTATTATATTTTTTTGTATTATATTCTTTAAATTCTTTATCAGTTAAAACAGTCAATATCTGTTTAGCGCGATCAGGACGATAATTTAACCACAATAAAATATCGCCATCTTCTATTTTTTTACCGCCATTAACTATAATAGGAGGTAAAAATTCATCAGTAACATTTTTTTGATAACAGTAATTAATAGATTCTTCTAAATTGTTAACATTAGCGCCAATATTTTCAGTTACCAATTTACTATAAAATTCAGTACGCTCCCACTTTTTATCACGATCCATTGCATAATAACGACCACATACGCTGACAACAAATCCCATATTATATTTTCTTAATAAATCATCAACTGCTTTTATATATTTATAGGAAACAGTAGGAGAAGTATCTCTACCATCTGTTATAGCATGTAAATAAACATTTGTTACTTGTTCTTGATGAAGAGCTTCAATCATATCCATTATAAAACCAATATGAGAATGAATTTTTCCATCAGAAACAAGTCCCATTAAATGAATAGGTTTATTTTCTTTTTTAGCGTAGTCTACTAACTCAACAAAAACTTCATTAGTAAATATTTCTTTATTTTTAAACATATCATTTATTTGCATAAAATTTTGTTTAATTAATCTACCTGCTCCAATTGTAGTATGACCTACTTCACTATTACCCATTTGGCCTTTTTCTAAGCCAACCGCCTCTTCACTTGCTAGAAGTTGGCAGTGAGGATATTCATTCCATAACCTTCTAAAAGTTGGCATATTTGCTAATTTTACTGCATTGCCATTTTTACTATTTCTTAATCCAAAACCATCTAATACTATTGTTAAAACTTTTTTCACATTATCACCACATTATCATAATAGCATAATTAAAAAAATAGCGAAAGGGTTTTCCTTTGCTATCTTAACGTGTTTTAACTTTATTATCTAAAGCCATTTTGTCGGTTATAGTTGCTAAAAATTCTGAATTAGTAGGTTTAGCTCGATCAAAATCTACAGAATGGCCAAATATTTCTTCCATAAGATCATAATCTCCTCTAGACCAACTAACCTCAATAGCATGTCTTATTGCCCTTTCAACCCTTGATGGTGTTGTATTATATTTTTCAGCAATATACGGATAAACTTCTTTAGTTATTCCTCCTAAGGTATCTGGATTATTATACATTAATTCAATTGAATCTCTAATATATTGATACCCCTTTATATGACTTGGCATTCCTAAATCATGTAATAATTTAGATAACCCTTGGGTTAAATTAGCCCCATTATGTTCGTTATTCTTATTTACTAATATTGTACTATCAATAATTCTTTCTTCTAAAATAGCCTTATCGATATCCTTATACAAAAAGAAAGATATATCATATAAAGATAATGATCTTATAAGATTTTCATTATTAAAATTTGAACGAATTATTATTTTAGAATTTATATTTTCTTTTTTTAAGAATTTTAATATACCTAAACCATCTAATGATGGTAAAATTGTATCCATTAATATAACATCAATATCATTTATATATTTTTTTATTAAATTAATAGCGGCAATTCCATCATGTGCTTCATATTTTATGTTTACTACAGAATCTTTTTTAATACTGAAATACTGCTTTACGTCTTTGATAGATTCAATATTATCTATCATTAAAACATTAATAACATTTTTCATTATTTTTCTCCTTATAGTACTACATAAAACTATTATAAAACTATATATATCAAAATACTAGAATTTTTTTTGTATTTATGTGTCGAATTTTGTCAAACTATTTTGCTTTACATTTTTATTAGTCAATTATTGACATTTTTTCATTTATTATATATTCTAGAGTGGCTCCACCACCAGTAGATAAATAAGTGAAATCTTTTTGATAATTAAACTTTTTAACCGCACTAACAGCATCACCACCACCACAAATTACTGCTTTTCCAGAACTTTTTAATGCTTTAAATAATTCTTGTGTACCATTAGAAAATCTTTTATCTTCATAAATTCCACATGTACCATTTAAAAATATAATATCAGATTGATCAATTATAGTATTATATTTTTGAAGAGTTTTTGGACCAATATCACCAATATAATCATCAGTTAATAACTCATTAACATTTTTAACATCTACAAAGTTTTCATCATATTTTCTTCCAATAATAACATCTAATGGTAAAGAAATTTTATTACGATACTGAATTAATAATTGTTTAACGTCATATAAAGTATTATCATCATTTAAAGATAATGATTCACCTACATTTAATCCTAAAGCTTTTAAGCAACTATTAGCAATACCACCAGTTAATAACATATAATTACATTTAGGTAATAGCTTCTTCATTAATGGCAATTTATCTTCTATTTTAGATCCACCCATTATAATCGTAAATACTCCATTAGGATGTAATATATAGTTATTTAACATTTGAGTTTCTTCTTCAACTAATAAACCAAGATAACTTGGGATAAATTTAGATATACCATAAGTAGAGGCATGACGTCTATGAGAACTAGCAAAAGCATCCATAACAAAAATATCTCCTAAACTTGCCCAATATTCAGCTAAGCCTAAGTCACATTTACTTTCTAACTTATCTGGATAATCTTCGTACCTAGTATTTTCTAAAACTAGTATTTCTTTACTTTTTAATTCACGAACTTTTAAGTCTATTTCCACATTTCTAGTATATTTAGCAAAAATAACTGATACAGGAACAAGTTCATTTAACCTTTTAGCTACGATTTCTAAACTATACTTAGATTTATCTTTTTCGCTTTTGATTTTACCTAAATGAGATAAAATTATTATTTTACAATTATTTTCTAATAAATAATTTATTGTTTTTAAAGATGCTAATATTTTTGTATCATCTAATATATTATTATCTTTTATTGGTACGTTATAATCTTCTCTTAATATTACAATTTTATCTGTTATATCTGCTTCTTTAATACTTTTAAACATTAAAAATCACCTACTAATATTATAAACAATAAGTATACTAAAACATAAAAAAAGTAAGTATATTTAACACTTACTTGATAGTGTTCTAGTTTTAGATTTAGTCTTTTCACTTATAAAATCTATTGCATCAGATGCGGTAAATCCACAATAATCAGAACCACAATAATCAATACCATCACATTTTATAAAAAAGTTTGTTGGTTTTAAATTATTATATTGTTCAATCCAAAAACTTAACATATCTTTTTGGTTACCAGTTAATTCGTTTGGTAAATATAAAATGGCAATTTCATTTATAACTTGCATAAGTGAAATACCCATATTGGCTAAACAAACTCCAATATCTAAACATTTAGATGCTAATTCAGCACCATCATTATTAAGTATAGATTCATATACATTTGTATCATCATCAACTAACACTATTTTTTTCCCCATCATATTAGCAATGCCAACAAATCCTAGAGAATGATTAAATTCTTTATTAGAAAATTTTGATACAAATACATGGCAACCATCTGGATTAACACCAATTGTAGACACAAAAAAATCATCAGCATTAGAATTTTTTATTAAATTTTTTACCTCAAGTTCGCTAGCATTTACCGTTAAGTTAGGAAGTAGATTTCTTAACTTTGAACTTATAATATCAGTATCTGCAATTGTATTAATATTACTTTCCATATTGCCTCCTTTTCCGACAAAGAAAGATTATACTACAACTTCTATTTAAATTCAATCAAAAAATTTTTTAATTTATAAATAAAATGATTAAATTTATTTTTTATACTGCTATTATTTTTAATATATACTAATTATGTATTATTATAAGTTCAATAATTGTAAAATTTTGATGAAATTTAGTTTATTCCTATAATTTTAGTTTTTTGACTATTAAGTGTATATATGATATTTTTTTACTGGTTCAGGTAATTTTCACACTTTTTAACCTGAATCATTCTATTATGTTATTTTTTTCTTATGCAACCCCTAAACTTTTTTAACATAATAGAAAAATTCCATTTATTATTTTCTTTTTAAAGGAATACGCCTATTGTATTCCTTTTTTGTTCATTAAATATTTTGCTGTTTTCATCATTTGAGATGTATACCCCATTTCATTATCATACCAAGCTACTACTTTTACTATATCACCATTTTCGGTTTCTAATACTCTTGTTGATAACAAATCTACTAATGCGCCACATTTTTTGCCTAAAACATCGCTAGAAACAACAGGATCATTTGTCACTTTTAAAACGTCACTTTGATTATCTATAAATAATTTATTTATTTCATCAACTGTTACTTTATTTTTTAACTCTAAAGTTAAATCAATTACTGAGCCACAACTAACAGGTACCCGAAAAGCAGAGCCATCTAATTTTCCTTCTAATGAAGGAATAACTTTATTAATAGCACTAGCAGCGCCAGTAGATGCAGGTACTATATTTTGAGCACAAGCTCTACCACGTCTTGCATATATACCTTTTTTATGAGCAATATCAAGAGTTGCTTGATCGTTAGTATAAGCATGAATTGTACTCATGCTTCCTTTTAAAATACCTATATTTTTTTCTAAAATATTTAATACCGGAGCAAGACAATTGGTTGTACATGATGCTGCAGAAATTACTTCTTCGTTTCCATCTAAAGTATACTCATTAACACCATAGACAATCGTTTTCATATCTCCTTTACCCGGTGCTGAAATAACAACACTTTTAGCGCCAGCAGTAATGTGTTTTTTAGCATCTTCTAACTTTGTAAAATGTCCACTACACTCTAATACTAAATCAATATCAAGATCTTTCCATGGCAAATTAGAAGGATCACTTTCACTAAATATTTTTATTTTTTTTCTGCCACTTATTATTATATTTTCTTCATCACTACTAATTTCATTTTCGTGAAAACTACGATGATTTGTATCATATTTTAAAAGATACGCTAACTCTTCTGGAGTTGATAAATCATTTATTGCAACACAATCCATCCCAGTTGAAGTTATTATTTCACGAAAAGCTAATCTTCCTATACGACCAAAACCATTTATTGCTACTTTTATCATTATTAATCTCTCCTTATTTTATTCAAAAATTGATCCACCTATAAATTCTCTTAAAACTGAATTATTTGATACATATTCACTAGTAATTGGAAAATAACTACTTAAAAATTTGATTAAACGCCTTGCTTCTTCATAATAAGGTGATGTATCTAATACTGAATATAGTATTGGCTCAGCAAATACTTTTAATACACCCAATTCATAAACTAAAGCTGTATTTAATATTACATCCGCTCTATCTAAGTAAGGGAATATATATTTTTCTTCACCATTTCTAACACTTTGCCAATAATCAATTGTTTTAGATACATCATAGCCTCTAGTACGATTATCACGAATCATTCTTCTTATTAATCGTAAATCAGTAGTTGATATATAATTATGACGATCTATATTTATTGGCATAAAAGGACTTAAATAAATAAGATATTTATCTTTTTTAGATATTTCAGGAGTTAAATTGTCATTTAAACAATGTAATCCTTCCATTAAAATTATCGCGTTATTATCTAACTTAGTTGGATTTTTTTGATATTCTCTTTTACCTGATTTAAAATTATAAATTGGTAATAATACTTCTTTACCTAAAATTAAATCTTTTAAATCTTTATTTAAAGTTTCTACATCTATTGCTTCTAAACATTCAAAGTTATAAGTTCCATCAGGATTTTTTGGTGAATCATCACGATTTTTAAAATAATCATCAACCGATATAGTTAAAGTTTTAATTCCTAATGCTTCTAAAGTTAAAGAAAGTTTTTTTGTAGTTGTAGTTTTACCACTACTAGATGGTCCTGATATCATAACATATTTAACTTTTCTACTAATTATATTTTTAGCTGTATCAAATAATTTATTATCGTAATTTACTTCTGCCATTCTTATTATATCAGATATATTGCCATCCATTACTTTTTGATTTATTTGATATACAAATGGTACACCTATATTATTTAACCACTCTTTTTCTTTTCTAAAAACATCAATTACTTTTTGATAATGAACATAAGTTGGAACACTACTTGATTCTTGTAAAGTTGGAAATAATAAAACTAATTCATTATTATCTAAATTAACTAAATCATATTTATTTAATACACCAGTTCTTGCAGGCATTTCCATATAAAAATAATTAATTTTATCTTCTAACTTATATAATGTAACAAATTCATTTATTTCATTATGAATATTATAAGCTTTTTCTAAAATATTGGTTTTTTTATAATAATTACATGCTTCTTTTTTTAATACTACTAATTTACTTATTTCTTTGTTTGCAGATATTATATTATCCATCTCTCTTTTAATAGTAGTAATATCAGAATCTGAAATTATTTTATCACTAATAACTCTTACATGTATTCCACGCATTATAGAGTGATTAAAAGTAATTTCTATATGATTACCAAAAACTTTATTTAAAGCAACTTCTAATACAAATTTTAAACCAGCTTGATACATTTTATATCCATCTATTGTATTAGTATCAAAGAAATCTAGATAAGTATCTTTTTTTATTTTAGTATACATATCTACAATTTCATTTTCTATTTTAACACCAATTATATTTCTATTTATATCTTTTTCTATAATATCATAGATATCTATTATTCTTGTATCTTTTGGAACATTAATAGTTTTATTATCTAAATAAGTTATTGTTATATTGTCTTTCATATTTTCCCCTTTACTATACACATTATAACATGTATATGTATTTCTGTCATAATTTTTATGTATATTAAAAGTAGTTTATGACTAAAATAATATTAGGTGACTATTAATGAATATTATTCCAACAGTAGTAGATAAAAGTTCAAATAAAGAATATGCATATGATTTATATTCAAGATTATTAAAAGATAGAATAGTTTTTATTAGTGGAGAAATCAATAGTGAAATGGCTAATATAGTAATTAGTGAATTATTATATTTAGATTCATTAAATCATGAGGAAATTAATTTATATATAAATACACCTGGTGGTGAAGTATCATCAGGACTTGCTATTTATGATACAATGAATTACATTAAAAGTGATGTTCGTACTATAACAATTGGTATGGCAGCTTCAATGGGTGCAATACTTGCTAGTAGTGGTACTAAAGGTAAAAGATGTATTTTAAAAAATGGTGAAGTTATGATACATCAGCCTTTAGGAGGGGTAAAAGGGCAAGCAACAGATATAAATATTGCGGCTAAGAGAATATTAAAATTAAAAGATAAATTAAATAAAATATTAGCTGAAAATACTGGTATGTCACTAAAAAAGATTGAAAAAGATACGGAAAGAGATAATTACTTAGATAGCGAGGAAGCAAAAAAATATGGTCTTATAGATATTATTCTTTAAGACCATTTTTATTTTTATGTGCATCTACTAAGCTTTTTATTTTACGAAAATAATGATTTACACATGATTTAGTAATTTGATGACTGGTTTCTTGGCTAATTATTTCAGCAAGTTCTTGGTAAGAAGTTTCAGGATATTTTTTACGATATATTATAGCTTCTTTTATTTTATCATCTAAAAGTGTTATTAAATCATTGTCTTCTAAATACTTTATATCTTCTAACTGTTTTAATCCTGTTGCAATAGTTTTTTCTTGATTAGCTATTTCACAATTATTTAATCTATTTACCATATTTTTATGATCACGATATATTCTTATATCTTCAAAGTAAAACATACAATTAATCGCGTTAAATCTTTTTAATAAATCGCTAATCATTTCAGCAGATTTGATATATACCATATAATTATTGTTTCTTTTAAGACATTTAGAAGTTATATTAAATTCCTTTAATAATTTTATTATGTATAAAGCCTCTTTTTTAGTTTCAATATTAAATTCCATATGATATCCGCTAGTACTTGGATTATTAATACTACCTGTTGCTAAGAATAGCCCTCGTAAAAAGGCGGTTTTTTCTTCATCATTTGCTAGTAAATAATCAACAGCTAAAGTTTTTTTCTTATTTTTATATATTCCTAGTTTTTCTAATATTAAAGAAACATTATCAGTTATACTTATAATATATATTTGTTTAACTCTAAATCTTTTTTGAATACGAACAATTATTTTAGGCTTTATATTAAAAGAAATTTTTAAAAATTGGTATATACGACGCGCTATTTTAGCATTTTCTATAGTAAGTATTATTTCATTTTTTTTAATAACACCATCAAATCTAATAAAAGAAGAAAGTTCAGTAAATGCAGAAATAGGATTTTCTTCATGACTAGCTATTTCCTCTTTAACCTTTGTTGAAAAAGTCATAATATCACCAAAAGATAATTTAACATAAAAATTTCAGATTGTAAAATTTAGTTTTCAAGAGTATTATCTAACTCTTCTATCTTATCATCTATTTCTTGAACTAATTTTTCTATTGTTGTATTACTTGTTAATATAGACTTCTTAAACTTATCTACATATTCTTTTAAGTTAAATACATTTATTTTATTAGTTAACAACTTTGGATATTCTCTAAATTCTGCTACTTCTTCATAACTATATACATTTTCTATTTCTATCTTATTATTATTTATATCTATATTTATCACATTTTCATTAGTATTTATTACATTACAAAGTTTTAGTATATAACTATCATAAATAGTAATTAATCTTTCTATTGATCTAGTAATTATATAAAATTTTATATTTCTTGATAAACTAGAATTTAATAATTCTATAAATTCATTTATAGGATTTAAAGTATCAAAATTATCTAATATTAGGTGAAATTTATTAGTAAACTTATTGTTAAGCAAAGTTAAAAATAATTGTTCAATAAATAAATTAGAAAATATATTTAATTTTTTAGTTTCTTCTTTAGTTATTAAAATTATTGCCGTTGGTTTATCAGTTATAGTAAAAGAGGTAGTATTCATTAATAGCTTTAAATTTTCACTTATTGTAAGTTGATTCATCCTTTCACGGAAAGTAGTTAATATCCCCCCTTTTGTATCTATTGGAGCTAATACAGTAGTTTCTACATAAGAATAGATTAAAGAATTATCTTTTTTACTGTTTAAATAATCAGTTAAATAATCTTTTATACCATTCTTTTCGTTAGAATAACTAACCATATTAATAATACTAGATAAATTAATTTCTTCTTTTTTTCCATCTTCAAATAATGCTAAACATAAACCCATAAATAAATTAGATGCACAATTAGACCAAAATGGATCTTCTTGGCGATTTGCATAAAATATAGTTTTACTTATTTTTTCTAAATAATCTACTGCTTTATCAGTTAAACCATCTTTATATAATTTATATGGATAGTCTAGTGGATTCCAATTATTACTTTTAGTGTAATCTTTTAAATTTAAAATAATAATATTATAATTTTTTTCTTTTAATAAATTATAATACTTACTTAGATATTCTTCTTTAGAATCTACAATAAATACACTTTCATTATTATCTATAATACTATTTAATATAGGAAACATAATATTTCTAGTTTTAAAAGTATTTGTTTCGCCATTAATTATTAAATTTTTATTATTACTCATTATTTTGTTTATTATTTCTTTATTCATTATTATTTACCTTTCTAACTAATTTTTTAGAGTTTGTTAATTCATACTCCATTTCTAATAATATTTTATATTTTTCTTTTAGTAAGTCTATCTTCTCTAGTATTTCTTGTCTTTTTTTAGATACTATAGCTGCTTTACAACCATTTTTATATTCTAATATTTCATGTAAAGTAAAGTCTAATGATTTTAAAAGTTTTAATAATTCACATTCAATTATGTTTTCATCGCTATAGTATCTATAACCAGATTTATTATCTACTAATGATGGACATAATACACCATAAGTATCATAATACCTTAATGTCCTAATTGATATACCTACTATTTTTGAAAAATCACCAATCTTATACATAATTACTCCTAATACATAGTACCTCCTTCTAAATAAAGTTTAACACTCTAGTTAGATGGAGAGTCAATAGTTTTATGATAATAAAAAAAACTTTAAAAATAAAGTTAATTTAACATATAAATAGAAAAGTTTAATATAGACGCAAATATTAGCCATAATATATATGGTATTTGTAAATAGCCAGAAATAGGTTTTATTTTATAAAATTTAATAATCATAATAGCTACTAAAAATATTAATAATAATATCCAAAAAAATGATAGTAAATATAAGTTAAAACGAAAGAATAACGGAGTCCACAATACATTTACTAATAATTGAATTAGATATATAAAACAAGCTCTTTCTTTAAATTTTTTATCAGTTTTATTTCCACAAACTAAATAAGTTGATACTCCCATTAATATGTAAAGGATAGTCCAAAAAATAGGAAATACTATTGCAGGTGGTGTAAACCAAGGTTTATTTATTGTTGAAAATTCATTCATTTTACCACCTAATAATGCACCAAGTCCTCCAGCTAAAAGGGCAAAACCAATATTATAAGCTAAAGATTTATAATCAATAGATTTATTTTCATCATTTATCATGAAATCACATCCTAATATTATTTTATGGAAATATTAGAATATTATACTATTTTGTCTTACGGTATTGTATTTCATAAATAAAACGCATACTAAGTTTCCATGGGATAAAACGATTTATAAATATTCCCAACTTTGTTAATACACCAGGTATTATTATCAATTTATTTTTTAAAGCTTTATCAATAGCATATTTAGCAACTTTATCTGCTGCTAAAGAATCAATACTAAATTTACCACCTGCAACTTTATTAAATTCAGTCTTTACAGGCCCTGGACATAAAACAGATATATGTACATTGCTATTTTTATGGCGTAATTCTTCATAAATAGCCATGGTAAATTTTAAACAATAATTTTTAGTTGCATAATAAGTATTTAATCTTGGACCAGCTAAAAAACCAGCAGATGAAGCGACATTCAATATACGACCACTATCTTTTTTATAAAAATCACTTAAAAATAATTTTGTTAGAATATGATATGACTTAATATTTAAGTTAATCATTTCAAGTTCACGGTTTAAATCTGTTTCAAATGTATTACCAAATAAACCAAAGCCAGCATTATTTATTAAAAAATCAATGTTATCATCTTTTACTAACTCATATACTTTAAAACAATTTTTCTCAATTTGTAAATCTAAAGGAATTATTTTAACTTCTGTTTTAAGTTCTTTCTTTAATTTTTCTAATCTTTCTTCTCTTCTAGCAACAAGTATTAAATCCCAGCCTAAACTTGATAAATACTTAGCCATAGCCTTTCCGATCCCACTTGATGCTCCCGTAATTAATGCTTTCATAGTCACCTCTTTATTTTATTATACATGATTATTAATAGATAATACTAAAAAAGTATCAAAATTGATACTAATTATTATTTAAAAACTCAGCAAGTAATGGATACATTTGTTTTTTACGAGATACCATATTTGGAATATAGCATCCTTCTTCAACTTCTGAAATATTATAGCTTGCTTTTACTATTTCATCAGATCCTGTACTATAAATAATATAAGAACCATTTTTTACAACATCTGTTACAAATAATAGAGCTAATCTATAACTATTTTTCTTACATAATTCATCTAAATATGATATATATGAAGAAACATTTTCTTTTATTTCAGCAAAATCCATTGTCATTACTTGACCAATACCGATATTATCATTATCTAATTTAAATGATTTAAAGTCTTGTTCAACTATTTCATCAACAGTCATTCCTTTAATTGACGAACCAGCTTTTAACATAGCCATACCATATTCTTCAATATCAACATCAGCAATAGCAGCAAGTTTTAAAGAAATTTCTATATCCATATTAGTTGTAGTAGGACTTTTTAAAAGTAATGTATCAGAAAGAATTGCGCTTAACATTAATCCTGCAATATCTTTAGGAATTTCAACTTTATTTTCTTTATAAATTTGATAAATTACAGTACAAGTACAGCCAACTGGCATAGATCTAAAAGATATTGGAACAGTTGTTCCTAGTGTACCTAGATTATGATGGTCAACAATTTCAAGAATATTTGCTTCTTCTAAGCCATCTACACTTTGTACTGGTTGATTATGATCTACTAAAATAACATTATTTTTTTCATAATTATTTTGATCTATTAATCGCAACATTCCAACACAAGTGTTATCACTATCTACAATAGGATAATTGGTATGACCATATTTATTTGCACAATTAATAAAATCATCACGATAATCAGAACTTGTAAATTTTATTGGATTAGTATTTACATTTATAGTGTTAATATAATTACATAATTTCATTTTATTAGCTGTTACAAATGTAGAAAAAGAAGTTAATATTATACTTACTTTGTTTTTCTTAGCTTTTTCCAATAATTCATCTGGAAAGTTATTATTTCCAACAATAATTAATAATTTAACTCCACTATCTATAGCATAATCAATAATATATTGTCTATCAGCTACTATTAAAATATTACTAGAATCAAGTTTTACTCTTTCTACAAATGTTTTACTTTTATAAGCAGCTGCAATTATTGTGCCATCTACTTCTTCACAAAACTTTAATAATTCTGTACCATGTAAAACTTTTACTATATTATCATATGAAGTTTTAATATTATGTAATTCATCCTTTATTATAGCTTTTGCCATTTCCTTTACATTAATATAGCCAACTAACTTAGCATTATTATCTACTAATGGTAGCCCAGTTACAGAAAGTTCTTGTAATTTATTAAATGCTTCATCAATAGATGCATGAGATTCTATATACGTATCTTTTAAATACTCCATATCTTTTATTTGAACTTTTACATCATTTAAATACTTAGGTTCTTCAACATTAAAGTATTCTAACGCATATTTAGTCTCTTTATTAATTGGGCCAAGCACTCTTGGCTCTGATTTTAACCCCAATTTATTTTTTAAATAAGAATAACTAATTGCAGCACATACTGAATCAGTATCTGGTTTTTTATGACCAAAAACATATGTTGTTTTCATATACTTCACACCCTTCAAGTGCTTCAATTATAGCATAAATATTAAATATTGACACATTTTTTTATTATACTAAAATTAAAAGTAAATAAGTGGTATAATAATATTAGGTGATACTTTTGAAAAAGAAAAGAAAAAAACTTAAGAAGAAAGTAAAATTTTTAATTAGATTGTTATTAATTATAGTTATTATTTTAATAATATCATTTACTTGGCTAAAAAAAATTAATGATCAAAAAAAATATGAAGAAACTTATGAATATAAATTACTTTCAAAAGGTTATTCTAATGAAGATATAAATATTATTTTAAATAAGTTAGAAAATAATGAGATAGATAATTTATTAAATATTGAGTATAAAGAGTTAATACCTAAATTAATTAATGAAAAGTATTTTTTATTTAAAAATTTAGATAGATATATTTTATACTATGAAGATAATAAGAAAGATTTAAATGAAGTTATTAGTATGGTAAATGTAAATAGAGATTATGATTACTATGAAAATACTAAACCTGCTAATTTAACAAATATAGATACGATGTTAGTTAATAAATATTATTATTTAGATAAAGATTATATTGCTAGTGAATTAACTAATATAAGTTTATCTTATTCATATGCTGGTAATTCTGCTACTAAAAAAGTTATAGATGCCTTTTTAAGTATGTATAATGATGCAAAAAAAGATAATATACAACTTATTATAAATTCATCATATCGTAGTTATGAAGATCAAGATGAAGTTTGGTCTACAAGAAGAAATGCTTATGGCACTAAAAATGCTGATGCATATGCTGCTAGAGCAGGTTATTCAGAACATCAAACCGGATTAGCGCTAGATATTGGTCAATATAATTATGAGGGTGATGATGAGGATGTTCCTGCATATGAATGGTTAGCTAATAACTCTTATAAATATGGTTTTATCTTAAGATATCCTGAAGGTAAAGAAGAAATTACAGGTTATTCATATGAGCCATGGCATTTTAGATATCTTGGTATAGATTTAGCTACTAAAGTATATAATGAGGGTATTACATATGATGAATATTACGCTTATTATATAGAAGAATAATATTTATTTACAAATTTAATTTATATTTTAAGAGTACTTTTAGTACTTTTTTATTTGTCTACTAATTGTAAAGAATAAGAATAACTAATATATTGATAGTTAAAGCTGTTGATAACTTTTAACTTATCCACAAGTTCTTGTTCATAATCATTTAAAGTTTTATACCAAGAATATATGTTTATAGAATATCCTGCTAAATTTGCAATTTTTTCAAAATCCTTTCTTGTATAGTAATTAGTTTTAGAATGATTAAAATACCAATTATCATTTAATAAATTATATATATGATCAATACTATTAATATTTTCAAATTGGCCAATTATTTTACCATTTTTTGTTAAATACTTTTTTAATGTTTTTAAATACTCAATAGGATACTCAGTAAATTCTAATATATTATTAATTAAGATATAATCATATTTCTTATTTTTTATTTTAGATAATTTAGAATATACTTTTATAAACTTACCAGCTATTTTTCTTTTATAATAATCTTCTTCTACACCAGTTACTTTTGATTTATATAAATATTTTATTCTTAAAGCTGATACTCCTATGTTACAATTAATAATTAATATACTTGAATTATTTGTTAAAAAGGGATATGAATAAGTATCTAAAGTATCAAATAATTCTGTTTTAAACTTAAATTTATTATAAAAATAATTTCTATTTTTATCTAAAATTTTATAAAATTTATCCCAATCTTTTCGAAAAGCAGAACCTAGATAATGATGGATAAAAGAATCGTGACATAAATATTGTTTATACCCAGCTTGGGCAACTCTTATAGAGTAATCATTATCATCTACATAACCAGGAGTATAATTTTCATCTAAATATCCAACTTTATTAAAACACTCTCTTTTTATTAAAATACAATAACCAATTAAAAATACTTTCTCTTCCCACATTTCTTTATTAGAAATATTATTTATTTTAGCTAATTTTTGCATTTCTTTAAAATTATCATATGTAAAATGTACACCTTGTATATTTTCATTATTATTTGATACACTGCCAACTACTCCAATTAATTTATTACTATATAAACATTGTTTTAAATTATTAAGCCAATTTTTAGTTACAATAGTATCATTATTTAATAATAAAATATCGTTATCTTTATTAGCTATTTTTATTCCTTGATTACATGCTATTGGATATCCTAGATTTTCTTTATTTAAAATTAATCGGATATTTTTTTGTTTTAATAACCATTTATAAGTATCATCACTTGAATAATTATCAACTATTATAATTTCATAAGTGTTATTAGTAGTATATCTCTTTATACTTTCTATACATTTTTTGGTATACTCTAAGTTATTATAAGTAACAATAATAATTGAAGTATTTCTCATTAAATCACCTAGTATAAGTATATGAAAAAAGAATTCCTAGTTGAATTCTTAATTACTTTTTAACTCAAATAAAATATCTCTTAATTCCATTGCTCGTTCAAAATCTAAATTTTTAGCAGCTTCATTCATTTGCGTTTCTAGATTTAAAATCATTAATTCCTTTTCCTTCTTAGTCATTTTATTTTGTTTTTTATTCTTATTACTATCTACAACTTCATTAGTTATAACTTCTCTTATTTCTTTTATTATTGTTTTAGGTACTATATTATTCTTAACATTATACGCATTTTGAATTTCACGTCTTCTTTTAGTTTCTTTAATAGTCTCTTCCATAGCTTCACTAATTGAATCTGCATACATTATAACATGTCCATTAGCATTTCTAGCACATCTACCAACAGTTTGAATTAAACTTCTAGTACTTCTTAAGAACCCTTGTTTATTAGCATCCATTATACATATTAGACTAACTTCTGGAATATCTATTCCCTCTCTTAATAAGTTAATACCAACTACTACATCATAAATACCACATCTTAAATCATGAATAATCTTAAGTCTTTCTAAAGTTTTAATCTCACTATGTAAATAAGCAACCTTAATACCTACTTCTTTTAAATAATTTGTAAGTTCTTCTGCCATTCTTATAGTTAAAGTAGTTATTAATACTCTTTCATTTTTTTCTTTACGTAAATTTATCTCGGCAATTATATCATCAATTTGACCTTCCGTTTTACGTACTTCAATAGTAGGATCGAGTAGTCCAGTTGGCCTTATAATTTGTTCAACATATTGATTATTAGTATGTTCTAGTTCTAAATCTCCAGGAGTAGCTGAAATGTAGATTACCTGATTTATTTTAGATTCAAATTCATCATATTTTAAAGGTCTATTATCTAAAGCACTAGGTAAACGAAAACCATAATCTACTAATGTTTGTTTACGCATTCTATCTCCATTATACATTCCTCTTACTTGTGGTAAAGTAACATGTGATTCATCAACAACAAGTAAATAATCATCCGGAAAGAAATCCATTAAAGTTGAGGGTGTTTCTCCCTCTCCACGAAGGGCTAGATGTCTAGAATAGTTTTCTACACCACTACAAAAACCAGTTTCTTTTAACATTTCAATATCATAGTTTACTCGTTCCCTTAATCTTTGTTCTTCAATAAACTTATTGTTTTCTTTAAAATATTCTAATCTTTCATTCAATTCTTTTTTTATACGATTTATTGCTTCTTCAAGTTTTTCAGGAGCAGTTACAAAGTGACTTGCTGGAAATATAGATATATTTTTTACTTGTTTTTCCACTATCCCAGATAATGGATCAAATAATGATATTTGATCAACTTCATCACCAAATAACTCTATTCTAATACCATGAGACTTTTCAGAAGCAGGAATTATATCAATTACATCTCCTCTTACCCTAAAAGTTCCACGGTGAAAATCCATATCATTTCGTTCATAAGTCATATCATATAAATGATTTATAATTGAACTACGATCAATTTTTTGACCAACGCTTAAAATTAACATTGAATTAACATAATCTTCTTTATTACCTATACCATAAATACAGGAAACTGATGCTACTACTATAACATCACGATTATTAATTAAATTCGATGTGGCACCATGTCTTAACTCATCTATTTCATCATTAATACTACTATCTTTTTCAATATAAGTATCACTACTTGGAACATATGCTTCTGGTTGATAATAATCATAATAAGATACAAAGTACTCAACATGATTGTTAGGAAATAACTCTTTAAATTCAGAATATAATTGTCCTGCTAAAGTTTTGTTATGAGCTAATACTAATGTTGGTTTATTAACTTCTTTTATAACATTAGCAATAGTAAAAGTCTTACCAGTACCAGTAGCGCCTAATAAAACTTGTTCTTTTTTTCCTTCTTTAATACCTTCTACTAATTTTTCGATTGCTTGAGGCTGATCGCCACTTGGTTTAAATTTTGATACTAATTCAAACATAAAATACCTCACTTATTAAAATAATTAACAATTTTTTTTAAATAATACTTATTTGTCAAAAAAAGACTATTTAACTAGCCTTTATTGATTATTTCTACGAAACTTTTGAATTAATTCAGCACTAATTCTAGTTGCTAAATTTTCATCTTCAATTCTTTTTGTAACAACATCTTCACCATTTAGAGTGACTTCACAAACAATTAAATTTTCAATATCCATATCATCTTTTTCTAAATCACAAGGAGCTGCAAGTACATAATAACCTTTATCAGATTTTATACTTTCTAACGCATAATATGAATTTCCATTTTCTAAATTAAATATTTTTTCTCTCATATTTTCTCCTAAAACTATCTAGCAATACCTTTTTCAACTGCAGCTTCAAGATCACTTAATTTAAACCAAGCATAGTATGTTTTACCATCTGACTGTAATAAATGAATCCATTTTTCACCATTCGGAGTTGTAACTATTCTATCAACAACTGCATTTTTTCCAACACTTGTAATTAAATTAACTGGATTATTAGAACCAGAATATACATATCCTTGTTTAATATTGCTTAAGTCTATTGTTTCTCCAGGTTGAAATGAGAATGTTGGCTCTGCAACAGGAGTTTTATCTATAACTTTATCAGCATTATCAGTTAATACTTTATCTGGATTAACATCTGTTGCATCAATTACTTTATCTCCAGGTTTAAAATGTTCAAATACGGTTTTACGAGTTGTAAATTCTACAACATTACCAACTAAATAACCTGCTGATACACCATTGACAAATAAATTTAACGGAACTTTTTTGAATTTTTCCTTTAAAATTTCTAATTTATTAGTAATACCAGGGAATTTATTTTTTATCTTATCCTTAGTAGCATTAATAATTTCAGCAATTTTACCTTCAGGATGTTTTTTAGTCCAAAGGTTTATACCTGAATTAACAAGTTTCGCTGCAGCAGCAACCATTCTTATTGTGCCTATGCCAGGTACACAAGATAAAGCAATACCAGTACCAAAGCCTACACCAAATACTAAGAATTTTCTGAATTTTTCTAATAAATCAGTACGACGTTCAACTCTTTTTATTTCTTCTTCTTCATCAATCGGCTCTACATCTATTTTTTCTTTATCAGTTTTATCAATTTTATTCTTTTCTGATTGTTTATCTTTCTCAATACTATTTTTAATATTTTTTTCAACAAATTCAAAAGAATTCTTTATTGTAAGTTCACGTTCATTTGAATCCTTTAAATTATTATTTAATAATTCCTTTTTCTTATTAAATATTTCCAATTGATTTTTAACGTCTTCAATATCTAATTTGGATGAAACAATTTTCTTCTCTTCTTCAGTTAATTCTTCTTTATTTTTAATCTTTGTTAAAATTTCAATAATTAATTTAAAGTAATGATATTTAATATTTGTTTTTAAAATATCAAGTTCTTCCTTAGCTTTTTTTAGTTTTTCATTTCTCTCAGCAATAAGTTCTAATCTTTGTTTTTGATCATTTAATGATTCTTCGTATTCATGAATACTTAAATTATTATTAACTAATTTTTGCTCATCATTAGATAAATCATCGTAAGACGTACCACTAGTTAGTTTTTCAAGAACCGAAATTCTTTTTTGAGTATCTTCGTAAGTTGAATATATTGATAATTCACTTTCTAAATTTGAAACAATATTACTTGTATTTTTATATTCAGTTTCTAAATCTTTTGTATCAATATTATTAACATCTTCCGAAACAGCAAGTTCATCCATTGATTTTTTTAAATCACTTATTATTTCATTTATATAATCTTCAGATAAATTTTCTAATAGTAATCGTTGCTCTTCTTTGCTTAGATAGTCTTTATTTTGTAATTCTTCAATATTTTTGATTTGCTCATCAATTTGTTGTAATTCTTCAGTAATTAAATTTTTTTCTTTAATTATTTCTTCTTGTTTGCCTTTTAAAATTGATAAATCATTATTAACTATTTCTTCACTTATAACATATTTTTCATCTTTATCATCAGTTAAAATTTTATTTAAATCTTCACTATTAATTCCTTCTCCAAGTTCCATTATATTTTTACTTACTATTCTAGGATATTTTTCAAAATTTTCAGCATTTATTCTTAAAGTATTTATCTTTTCTTTAACATTTTTATCTTGAATACTATCTACATTAAAATAATTAGTTTTATAAACATCTACTAAATTTTTACCTTCCTTAATATCCATGAATGCTGCAGCAGTAAATAATACTTTCATCATGTATGTTGCTTTCGAAGTATTAGTAATGTTAACATTTAAGTCACCTAAACCAAGACTTACCTCAATAAATTCTTTTATAATCTTTTGATTATCAGTTAAGTATTCCTCTTTTTCAGTAACAGCGATTAAAAAATCATCAAATTTTAACTCAGAAAATTTTAAAATATCAGTTTTTAAATCTAAATCATCACTAAAAACATGGTTATATGTATTTAAATACTCATCAAGTTCTTGATTTGCAATTTCAGTAATATTTTCTGGTATTTTTGGTACTAAATCGTAAGTACAAAGTTCATCATATGCTTGTAAAAGCATTATTTCTTTTTCTGTCTTATTCTCACTTTTCTTTATGTTAACGTAATCTTCTCTAGTTAAAAATAAGGCAGATTCATAATATTGATGCTTATCACTTAATTTTGCTTTAATTCCAACAGCAAATTCAGTTACATCTAATACATAATGTTTGTAATCAATTGAATTTTTTTCAATATTAGGCTCTACTATACCAGCATCATTTAACAAATTTTTAACTGCTAAATAAATATTTTTACGTTCACTATCTTCTAAAGCCTCTATCTCATCTTTATTTAGTGATGCTGCTTCGCGAAACAAATCAACACTAAATACATCTAATAAAGATGTAGATTTCTTATCATTAACATCTTTAACAAAATTATCTATTGATTTAATTCCTAATTTTCTTAAATATTCTAATTCTTCTGCTTTAAATTCATAATTAAATTTCATAGTTATTCCCCCTCCTCAGTAACTAATTTGTTTAATTTATCAGTAAATATAGGTAACAAAATATCTAATAATTCTTTATTTTTTATCTTTACAAATTTATTATCTTTTACCTTAAAAACATAATTTTCTTCGCCAATATCATTAGCATTAGTTTTATTAGTTAAAACATAATCTATAGCATCATAAGTTGTTTTAGAAACTACTAAATAATTACCGCTTTTCAAACTCACTAAATCGCCCAACTCTAATTTCATAACTAACCTTTCCTTTTTTTGCATTAAAATGCAATTTCTAAGCATATAATAGCATATTTAAAAAAATTATGCAATTTACCATATTAAAAAAAATTTGGCTATGTAAACCAAATTTTAATCACGACGATTTGCAGCAAGAATAAGTCTTAAAACTTGTAGGGCTGAAGCTAATACTCCTGCAACATAAGTCATTGCAGCAGCATTTAACATTGATTTCGTACCATCTATTTCAGCTGAACTGCATAAGCCATATTCTTCTAATTTTATATTTGCACGTTTTGATGCATCAAATTCTACAGGTAAAGTAATAATTTGAAATAAAAGACCTATACATGTTAAGGAAATTCCTAAATAAATCATATCCATTAATTCAAATAAAAATCCTAATAATATAATGTAATATGAAATTGAAGTAGCAATATTTACAACAGGAAATATTGCACTTCTTAATCTCATAAAAGAGTAAGCTTCCTTATCTTGAATTGCATGACCACATTCATGTGCTGCTACAGCAAGTGATGCGATTGATGAGCCGTGGTAAATATCAGATGATAATCGGACAACTTTTTGCGTAGGATCATAATGATCTGTTAAATTTCCTCTTGTCTCTACAATATAAATATCTTCTAAATCATTATTATCTAATATTTGTCTAGCAACATCATACCCTGTTAAATTTTTACTATTTTTGATTTTTTTATACTTATTAAAACTTGATGTTATTTTTAATTGCGCAATTAATGGGATAAAAATAATTAAAAGTATTAATAATAAATCCATACTACCTCCTATAGTATCTTTTTAGTAATTAATTCATCTCTTAATTTATCTGATAAATTAAAATCTTTTTTATTTTTTGCTTCTAACCAATTATTATATAAATCTATATCTTCTTTACTCATACTTGGTAATTGATAATGCAATCCTAATATATCAATTACTAAATTTATTTTATCATATAAATCAGTTATTTCCAAGTTAGCTCTTAAATTAGAATTTAACTCTTTTATTAAATCTATTAAATATGTTATTAAATTGGGCGTATTAAAATCATTATCCATTATTTCATTTATTTTATCATCTTTATTAATGTTTTTTATTTTTAAATTTTCAACTTGAATTTTAATATATGCTTGCTTTAAAGCATTAAATATTTTTTCATCTAATATTTTTGCTTCTTCAAAAAGTTCATCACTTATGTTAAAAGGCAAGCGATAATGAGTTTTAAACATAGCTAATTTAATAACATTTGGTTCATGTAATTTTATAAAATCTTTAGCTAAAATAAAATTTCCTAAAGATTTACTCATTTTTGTTCCATTAACATTTATATGGCCATTATGCATCCAGTAATTTGCTAGTTTACTATTATTTATAGCCATACTTTGAGCAATCTCATTTTCATGATGTGGAAATTTCAAATCAACACCACCACCATGAATATCTATTTTTTCACCAAATAAATTATTAATCATAACTACACATTCTGTATGCCATCCCGGTATTCCTTTTCCCCAAGGTGAATTAAAACTTTCTCCTTCTGTTGTTTTACGCCATAAGGCAAAATCAA
>CALWAK010000003.1 GCA_944373095.1 uncultured Bacilli bacterium | reverse complement strand
CTTGACTAGTAAAAAAGTAGTGTAAGACTAAATGTCAGATACAATACATTATCAGACATTAACTTTTTCATTTAACATAGACTATATAACTAGATACAAAAGTATCTTTTTATTTTGTTTTATGTTATGATAAGTTTGGTGATACTATGATAAATGAAAAAATATTTAGAGAATATGATATAAGAGGAAAATATCCAGATGAAGTAAATGAATTAGTAGCCTATAAAGTAGGAAGAAGTTATGCAACAATTCTAAAAACTAAATTAAAAAGAAACATATGTTGTGTTGGTATGGATAATCGTCATTCTTCCCCTGCTTTAAAAAAAGCATTAATAAAAGGCTTAATAGAATCAGGTTTAGATGTAATTGATTTAGGGTTAGTAACTACGCCAATGTTCTTTTATGGATGTATTCATACAAACAATTTAGGAATAATGGTTACAGCTTCTCATAATCCTAAAGATGATAATGGATTTAAATTTTCTTTTGATAAATTGGGGAATGCTAGAGGTAATCAAGTATATGAATTCCGTGATTTTACTTTAAAAGAAGATTTTATAACAGGTAACGGAAATATATATAATTTTAATATTTATAATTATTATAAAAGTTTAATTAAAGATAATATTAATATGGAAAATAGAAAATTAAAAGTAGTTTTAGACCCTGGTAATGGAACTACCTCACTATTTATAAAAGATATTTATAAACAATTTAATAATTTAGAAATAACTATTATAAACGGTGAATCTAATCCTGATTTTCCTAATCATCACCCTGATCCAGCAGTTAATGAAAATTTAACTCAATTAATAGAAAAAGTAAAAGAGACAAATAGTGATATTGGAATTGCTTTTGATGGTGATGGTGATCGTGTAGGATTTGTTAATGATTTAGGTGAGATAATATCTGCTGATAAATTTATGACTATTTTAATTCGTGATTTATTTCCTAAATTAAATGATAAAAGAATGCTTTATGATGTAAAATGTTCTAATATAATTGACGAAGAAGCTAACAAGCTAGGTGGTAAGGCAATACTTTATAGAACTGGAGCAAGTTATACAAGGGCTAAAATAAATGAAGATAACATTCCATTTGGTGGGGAATATTCAGGTCATATTTGTTTTAATGATAAATGGCCAGGATTTGATTCTGGAATATATTCCGGTCTTAGAATGTTAGAAATATTATCTAATACTGAAAAAAAATTTAGTGAATTATTAAATGGTATTACAAAATATTATAATACACCGGAAATAAAAGTTTCTGTTAAAGATGAATTAAAGCAAAATATTGTAAAAGAAGTAAAACAATATTGTATTAATAACAATTATAAAATTGATGATATAGATGGTGTTAAAGTATTTTTTAGTTACGGATGGGCTTTAATAAGATGTAGTAATACTACTCCTGCTCTTACTTTAAGATTTGAAGCAATTGATGAAAATAAGTTAGACTTATTAAAAAATGAATTCTTGACACTAGTTGACAAATTAATTAATAATTTATAATTAATTACATATATTTTATTGGTATAATATACCTCACTAAAGGAGGGTTTATGTTAAAAGATATTATTGCTAATTTTTATCAAAAGAAATTAACAGATGAACAACTAAAAAAAATTAATATAATTAAAAATCATAGGCATTTAATGGTTAGAATTTATAGAAGTGATGCATTTTTAGAACCTTTTAATCCATATGTAACAACTTGTTTGGGATGTGATTTAACAAATTTATATTTTGACTTTCATGACCCATTTTCTGAAGCACTTCAAAATATTTATTTAGAGGCCAAAGCTAGTGAAAATAACTTTCAATATCTAACTTATGTTTATTATCTAGATTATATAAATTTAAAAAATGAATATGATAGATTATTAAATGAGGGGTATACTTTTGAAGAAATATTTGATAAATTAAGAAGTACTTATGATTTACACGATGATGTTAGTTTAAAAAAGACAAAAAAATTATAGAAAAAAGATTTTGCAAAATAACAAAATCTTTTTTATTTTTTATAGTATGAACGAATATCATCTAAAACGTTTGGATTAAATACATTTTTTCTTAACATATCTATTTCAAATTTATATGGTGGATAAATTCTATTTTTATCACTATCGTCTTCACCAATATATGGAGTTTCTAAAATAATTGGAATATTATTTAATTTATAACTATTTACAATATTTAATAATATATCAAATCCAATTGTTCCAAAACCAATATTAGCATGTCTATCTTTATGAGAAGAAATTGGATTTTTACTATCATTTAAATGAATACATTTAATTTTATTAATTCCAATTTTTTTATCAAATTCATCTAAATAAAAATTAAAATTTTGTAAATCTACTCCCGAATCATTTAAATGACATGTATCTAAACATACTCCTAAGCATTCGCTATTGCAAGCATCTATGATATATTTTAATTCATCAATATTTATACACATCTCACTACCCTTACCAGCCATAGTTTCAAGTAATATCATAACTGGTATATTTTGCTCTAAAACTTTATTTAAAACAAAAACAATATTATTTAATCCTTCTTCACGACTAATTCCAACGCTTGAACCAGGATGTAAAACCATATATTTAACACCTAAATTAGCACACCTATTTAACTCTTGTGCAATAAAATTAATAGCAAAATTTTGCTTTTCTATATCCGAGGTAGCTGGATTAATTATATATGGAGCATGACATATAACATTATTTATATCTATTTTATTTTCAAGCATTAACTCTTTTGCTTGATTAGTTAAATTTTCATCTATTTCTTTTCTTATCGTATTAGTTGGAGCACCAGTATAAAACATGAAAGTATCAGCATTATAACTAATAGCTTCCTTTACACTAGTAAGCAATCCTTCTTTTCCATAAGAAACATGTGATCCAATAATCATATTACACCTCTTTCATTACCATGATAACATAAAATAAAAAAAACTAGAATAATCTAGTTAAATTGTCCACCAGTAATTATGGCATTACCTCTAGCAATTGCATCTGAATTATTAGGTTGAGTTGCACAACTAGTTACCGGAGATTCTGTACCTGAATACAAACCACCAACTACACTTTCATTTAAATAAGCATTTTTAGATAATGTAGTTAAAGAAACAGTATTTAATACATAACTACCATTAGTCATTGTTACTACCAATATTGCATTAGTAGAAGTTACTGTTGAATTTGGGTAGAATCCTTCAATAACACCTTCGTAGCCATCAGCATTACTTTTATCCATTTGTTCTTTATTTAATTGGTCTATACTCATACAAAAGTATGTATAAGTATTACCATTACTTAATGTAACATTTTTTAATATTGATTTATCTTCACTATTTGTAAAAGCTCCACCAATTTGACTAACCATATAAGCATTATTTAACTGCTTTGCATACTCACTTGCTTCAGTAACAAATGCTCCACTTATTGCCTGATTCATTAAATTAGTTACATTTGGCAAAGCTATTAATACTAATAATGCCAAAATAACAATAACTGCTAACAATTCTATTAAAGTAAAACCTTTAGTATTTAATTTTACACGCTTCATTTTATACTCTCCTTATGATAAAATTATACAATAGATTTCACTTTATAGTCAACTAAATTTTAATTACTTACTCCATAATCAAAGTAGATAATTTTTCTATTTTTAAACTTTTAGAATTAATATAATGGATTAATAAATCTATATAATCTATAGAAGTATTATCACTTATCAATATAATATCTCCACTTTCTAAATTATTTTTAATATCTATATAATTAGAATTATCTAAAACTTTAGAAATAGATACTAAATATTTATTATTTTTACGACATATATCTTCATTATTGTTATTAACAATACATATATTTGAATTTATTTTTTTACTATCTAAATATTTTTCTATTTCTTTATAATTAATAAAATCATTATTTATTAATTCTCCATATGATATAGTATTATAAGACTCATTATTTACTAATACTGAAACTGAAATGTTTTTACTTTTAAAATAATCTATAAATTTATTACTATTTAATACAATACTAACCATTTTTTTCTTCTCGTTACCTTTAATAATTATTTTATCCATATTCTCTTGTAGTGAAATATCTGGATAAACATCATCCATTACTAAAAACAACTCATTGAAAGTATTATTTTCTCTCATATTTATTAAACTTTTTATTTCATCTATTTTTTTACCAACTAACCCTGGAATTATATAATTATCAATTATTAAAGCATCAATTGGAGATACATTGTATAAATTTGATGCTTCTTTAATTTCATTTAGTAATGGATCTTGATTTCTTATAAATATTGCTGTTTTTTCAGTAGCATAAAAACTAATTAAAACAAAAATAGCAAATAAAAAATATCTAATTACTTTTTTCAAAATAAATCACCTAATTAAATATATGTTAAATATTGAAATAATTTATTATTTTGCTATAATAACTCTAGGTGGGTAGCATGGAAGTCTTAACTATTAATGATATATTGCGAAATATAGTGATTAACATATACGAAAAAACAAATTATAATATACTAATAACTTCTACCTATTTAAAAGATTTATTAAAAAATCAAAATTACTATTTTATTAATGATAATCCTTTTTATATTGGTATTATTAAAGACTACAAATATTACTTTATAAATTTAATATATAGTGATGTATTAGAATATTTAGTAAGTGAAAATAATTTAAATAATAAAGTTCTTTTAAATACTACTTACAATATGATTATTAATAATATGGCTAATACATTTCCTTATAATAATGAACTAACAAATAAGTTATTATATTTTTTTACAATAGTTACAATAAATAAAGAAAAAAAGAAGAAAGTAAGAAAAAATACTTTAAACAATCAAAAAATACTAAATTTAGTGAAAAATACTAATCCTCTTTATATGTTTGAGGATTAGTTTTTTATTCTTCAGATTTTTTACTAGATAAAAATGATATTTTTTCTGCAATAATATCCATTGAGTATTTACTTTTACCTTCGGCATCAGTAAAATTATTAACTTGAATTCTTCCCTTTATGCCAATTAAATCTCCGCATTTGCAATATTCTTTAGTATTAATTGCAATACCATTCCAAAGAACTATTCTAATATAATCAGTTTCATATATTCCTTCAGAATTTTTATACATTCTAGGTACTGCTAGTACAATACTTGCCATTTTTTTACCGCCTTCTAATTCTACAACTTCAATATTTTTTGTTAATCTACCTACTAAAGCAACTTCATTTAACATAATAATGCTCCTTTCCAAAAAGAAAATAACATATATAATTATCTGTAGCAAATTATAAAAATTATAAATTTGAGTAAAAAAAGAAGATAAAAAAAATAATATTGTCTAATAATATTATCCTTTTTTACTAATAAATAATTACTAAAAATAAACTTTATACTTCTTTTAATAATCTATTTAATTCCACTGCATATTCCATTGGTAATTCTTTTTTAAAATCACTTATGAAACCTAAAATTAATAATTCTCTTGCCTTATTTTCTGATAAACCACAAGATTCTAAATAAAATAATTGTTCTTCATCAATTTTAGAAATAGTTGCTTCATGACTTAAAGTTGAAGTAGAATTTAACACAATATTTTTAGGATATGTGTCACTTTTTGATTTACCATCTAATAAAATTGTATCACACTTAATAGTAGCCTTTGAATTTATAGCATTTTTTGTTATTTTAGTCGTTCCTCGATAATTAGCTACTCCCCCATTTGCTGCGATTGATTTAGAAATAATTGAACTTTTTGTATTCTTGCCAATATGTATCATTTTTGCTCCAGCATCTAATACTTGATTATCCTTAGCATATGCAATAGATATTGAATTTCCCCTTGAATAATCACCTTTTAAAATACAGGAAGGATATTTCATAGTTAACTGACTACCGATATTACCATCTACCCATTCCATTAAACCATAATCCATTACAATTGCTCGTTTAGTAACTAAATTGTATACATCTTTAGACCAATTTTGAATAGTAGAATAACGAACACTTGAATTTTTTCCCACATATATTTCAACAACCCCAGCATGTAAACTTGTTTTAGAATAACTAGTAGCAGTACAACCTTCAATATACTCTAATTTAGAGTTATCATCTACTATAATAATTGTGTGTTCAAACTGGCCTAAACTTTCTGTTTCTATTCGAAAATAACTTTGTAAAGGCCTATCAACAATAGTATTTTTAGGAATATATATAAATGATCCTCCAGACCATACAGCATTATTT
Source organism: uncultured Bacilli bacterium (assembly GCA_944373095.1). Classification (GTDB taxonomy): domain Bacteria; phylum Bacillota_I; class Bacilli_A; order RF39; family UBA660; genus CAG-605. Next base: position 41,801 of record CALWAK010000003.1, on the reverse strand, counting down.
AAAGCCGTATATTTATTTTCACTATATTTAACTAAGTTATTAAAATATTTTTTAAATAATTCAGGATATTTTTTTAAGGCATCATCAGTAGAAGTAAAAATAATACCATTTCCTACCGTATCATTATGATAAAATACCTCAGATTCATACTGATTAGTAACTCCACCTAAATATTTTTTTTCAGCCTCAATAACCCCTAAATTAGCAAACTTATCTCTAATACTACAAGACACGTTTTGCCAATCATTAGTTAAAGTATTAGTATCATTTTTATAATAGCATATCTCATCAAAATTAATATTTATATTTGGCCCAAAATTAGGTTCCTTTTGAGTTAAAAAATTTTCATAAGCTTTTAATCTATGTTCTAACATCCAACTAGGTTCATTTTTCTTTTTAGATAATTTAATAATAAAGTTTTTACTTAGTTTTTCTTCCATAAATATCACAAAACTTATTATACTATAATATTGAATTATTTAAAATCTTTTGTTAAAATATTCTTAGAATAGAGGTAAATATGAATAATTTAATAGTACTTTCAAGATTAATTCAATTAAATCCTAATTATAAAAGTTTAACTATTCAAGGTGGAACTTTACAATTTGAAGATAAAAAAATAAATATATCAAATTTAAATTTAGATGATATTGCCCAACGTCATAATGTATATAATGCTATAGATAAAGTATCCCCAGAAGAATTTTTTAACATATGTGTATTTTGTTCTAATAATATTATTGCATTATCTGAATTAATAAAGCTAAATCCTAATTTTAATAATCTATTTATAATTGATAATAAGTTAAAATTAAATGATAAAGAATTAAATTTAGAAAACTTATGTTTAGGAGATTTAATCGAAAGATTAGGTGTATTAAATTCTACTGAAATAACTTCAGAACAATTATTTGATATTTGTGAACTATATGTAAATAAAGAATATATAAAAAATAAACAAGAGGTAGTATATATTGCTTTAAATAATAATGATTTTTCTAAACAAAATATTATAACTATATTTAATAATTATATGTTAAAAGTAAATAAATATGAAAAATTTCTAGATCAAAGTATTAAAGAAATGTATTTAACTTTTATAAAATATATTGAAGAATTGGAAAGATTAGAAAATAAAAATGCTTTACAAGAAATTGAAGTAAAAACATTTAATGCAAGTTTAGATGAAATAGATAGAGAAAAAAAGCAGCAAAAAGATAGTTTAGAAAGAAAATTAGTACCAAAAAGTAATATTACAACTAATGGTTATATTAATATGTTTTTAATTACAATTCTTACAATTGCATCAGGAATTACCTTAGGAGCAATAGTATTTCTTAAATTCGGAATCTAAGTAAAAACTTAGATTTTTTTGTAAAGAAAAAAAATATGCAACATATACTTTGTTAGGAGGAATAAATTAATGGAAATATTAAAAGTTTCATCAAAATCAAATCCAAGTAAAGTAGCAGGCGCTATTGCCAATATCTTTAGAGAAAATGGTAACGTAGAACTCCAAACTATTGGTGCTGGTTCACTTAACCAAGCTATCAAAGCAGTTGCTATTGCTAGAGGCTTCTTAGCCCCTTCCGGAAAAAATATAGCAGTTATTCCTGCCTTCAACGATGTCTTAATCGGTGGCGAAGAAAAAACTGCTATAAGATTAATTCTAGAGACCATATAGGTCTTTTTTATTTTTTTCTGTTGATAACTCGCAGCACTCGCTTATGGTTTTTTCTTTATTATCTTTGTTTTTATTCACGAAATTTGTTTCTTTTACTAGTAGTGTATATTACAAAATGGTTCTTAATTATGTGGAAGACATAACTACGCGAAATGTAAGAAATGCTTCTGCTGTACCACTTGTTGCAATACTATTAAAAACTCCAGGTGGCATACTATAATCACCACCTCGTCCAAACCAAGGAGTTGAAGAATTAACAATAATAAACAAATTTTCATACCAACCATATACCTCTTTTATTGCGTCACCTAAATGACTTCTTAAAATATCTGAAGAAGAAGTACCATAAGTATAAGAATCATAATACTTACTTTCTGGTTGTGACAAACCAGAATTTGCTTGATAAAAATCGTTTGATAAATTTAACATATTCCCCATTACATACTCGATTGCTGCACCACTCATATCGTAGATTCCGTAAATAGTTCCTGTCGTTGATGCGTTGACACCCATTTCTGTATTCCATTTATAAGTTATTAATTCATTAGAAGAAATGTCAGTAGCTCCACCTGTTATGAAATCAGTGGAATTTGACCATACTCCACACCCAGAAGCTATACAAGTTGATTCATTTATATATCTACCATATTTTGAATTTGTTAGATAGGCTACGGCACCCCACTCCATATTCTTCATCATATGTGTATCTATTTCATCTGATGATAAACCATATTTGGCGTTTGTTTCTATTGCACGGGATGCATTAAACATATTTCCAATTGTTTGATATCTCATGCTTGATACATTTGGGATTATGGTTATTTCACTAATACTGTCATAATTAACTGATGTTCCACTTGATTCAAATTTTCCTACCCATATGCCATCTAACTCAGTTGTACCAAAGGTAAACGCTGGGTGAGTTAACCACTCGCCATTTGATGAGCCAGTTGATTTTGCTGTTCCGCTACTTTCAAATTCGACTTCAATCATTTGAGCAGTTGTTATTGCGCCTTCTACATTGAATAACTTATATTTATATCTTGGTATCCATACGTACATTTGTAGAACATCTGATATATCTACTGGAGTACCAGATTTAAATGAACCATCAGCATTTAGATATTTTGCTTTAGTTGTTAAATTACTTTGGTCTATAAGGATGGCATTTGCCCAGTTATGATTATCATAGTTATACCATTTACTAGTTATATCAGCAACAACTATGTCATTTGAATCATTATAAGTTACTGGGATTAATCCAGAATATAATTCAGGAGATGAAGCACCACTCTCATCTTCGTACTTATCTAGCAAATAAGTTGCTGATGTTACAATACTTATCTTTGCATTTAAAGCTTGACCCATATTTTCATTTCCTGCATTTATGTCCATCCACATATATACATTATAGGTTCTACTTTCTCCCGGTTTTAATTCTTCTCCAGTTATTAATTCATAAACATTAGAATATGTATTATCATCAGGATAAGCCCTAGCTTTAATATCATTTAAACCACCTAATAATACCGGATTACTAGTATTTCCTGAATCTCTACTATAAGCAATTTTTACAGCATTGGCATTCATTGTACTTGTTGAAAGAACATTAACTCGTAAATCTAATAATGAATTAATACTACAAGTATTTTCAACTGTAACTGAATATGGTGTATTTTTTAGACCTGATGCATCACTTATTGGATAGGCATTAGTTAAACTAAAATTTGAATTTTCTACCACACTAATAGAAAAACAACCAGATTCAATAACATTAGTATTAGTTTGAGATTTTTCTACAATCCATAAAGAATATGAAGTTCCAGTTATAACTGATACAACTAATAAAATTGTAATAATTAATAATGGTATATTATATTTATTATAAATCATATATTCCCTACTTTCTTACTATATAATCATACCATATATTTTTAATAATTAGTAAAAAAAATCACTAAAAAGTGATTTTTTCTAAAATATAATTTTTTAACTCATTAATATTAATAGTAGTTTGTTCCATAGAATCACGATCTCTTATAGTAACTGTATTATTATTTAAAGTATTATCATCTATTGTTATACATATAGGTGTACCAATTGCATCACTTCTACGATATCTCTTACCAATTGAACCACTAACATCCATTGATACATTAAAATATTTAGATAACATATTAAATATTTCTGAAGCTTTTTCTTCATGTAGTTTCTTTACAAGTGGTAATATTGTAGCTTTAATAGGTGCTAATGCTGGTATTAAATGTAGGACTTCTCTAGTTTCTCCACCCTCAAGCATTTCTTCTTCATAAGCATCACATATAACAGCTAAAAATAAGCGTTCTACCCCAACAGATGGCTCAATAACATATGGTAAGTATTTTTCATTAGTCTCTGGATCTAAATATCTTAAATCTTTAGTAGAATGAGTCATATGCGTACTTAAATCATAATCAGTACGATCAGCAATTCCCCATAATTCTCCCCAACCAAAAGGATAATTATATTCTATATCAGTAGTTGCCTTTGAATAAAAAGATAACTCTTCTTTAGCATGATCCCTATTTCTTAAATTTTCTTTTTTTATTCCTAAATCTTTCAAAAAATCATTACAATATGATTTATAGTAACCAAACCATTCTAAATCAGTATTAGGTTTACAAAAAAACTCTAATTCCATTTGTTCAAATTCTCTAACTCTAAATATAAAGTTTCCTGGTGTAATCTCATTTCTAAAACTCTTACCAATTTGACCAATACCAAATGGTACTTTTGCACGCATAGTTCTTTGAACATTTAAAAAGTTAACAAATATACCTTGAGCTGTTTCACCTCTTAAATAAATTTTAGATTTAGTATCCTGAGTTACTCCTTGACTAGTTTCAAATAATAAATTAAATTGGCGAATATCAGTAAAGTCATTAGCACCACACTTAGGACAAACAATATTTTGTTCTTTAATATAACTTACTAATTCTTCATTACTCCAACCATCTGCACTACCACTAATATCATTTTCTTTAAAATAATCTTCGATTAATTTATCAGCACGATATCTTGATTTACACTTACGGCAATCAATTAATGGATCTGCAAAGGAAGCAACATGTCCAGATGCTACCCATACATTTGGATTCATTAGTATCGCAGCATCTAATCCATAATTAAATTTATTTTCTTGAATAAATCTTTTCCACCATAACTTCTTTATATTTTCTTTTAGCTCTCTACCTAATGGCCCAAAATCCCAAGCATTAGCAAGCCCACCATATATTTCACTACCAGGAAATACAAAGCCATAATTTTTACAAAAATTTACAATTTTTTCCATATCTGTTTTCATATAAACTCTCCTACTCTTATTTTATTAATTTTAATTTCTTATTATATAAACTACTTAAATAATTACTAGCTAATTTTTCTTTTTCTTCATCATCACATATAATAGTTATCTTTGGTATATTATCTAAATCAGATAAAGTATCTACTAATAAATCTAAAACATTTAAACCCAATGTTAAATAAATAAAAGTATCTTTATATACTATTTGACCAACATTTTCTTTAATAGTAAGAACTATTTTATTTACATTATAAGTATTTAAATATTTATATAATAAAATTAAAATATCATTATTTAATTTTTTCATAAATAATTTTTCGTTAATAGTATGTAAATTTAATTTATCACTCATAAAAATATTTTTACCTATTTTTATAAATACCTGGCTATTTAAATCATAATATGATATAGTACCAGTTAATATAAAATCTTCAATATTAAAATTTACATCCATATAAACCTCTTACAAGAAAATTGTAACACGAAATATTTTTTTATTAAAGAAAAACTAGGATAATCCTAGTTATTTTATAAATAATGCCAATACATTCATTAATTCTTCTTTAGAATCTAACATTTTTAAAGTATCTTCATCAATTAATTTTCTTACTATCATATCTGCTGAATCCATTTCATTTGCCAAATAAACGTAAGTACTTCCATTAAACTCTTTTTTATTTAAAACTAAATATATTTTATTATCGATTATATAATAATCAACACTTACCATTATAATCCCTTGCCTTTTTCTTCATTTTCTTGTCTTTCCATTAAATTATAAACATTATTAGCATAGCCATCTTCACAATAATTTCCTAATGAAACAGCTGATGCTTTTTTTGTTCCATCTTCTCTTTTATGAAAATAACCATTACTAACTAAAAAATCTTCAATATTATCTTTACCATAAAGATTAGCAACTAAACTTAATCCATCATTACCAAATGATGCACTAATCGCATACCAAGCTTCAGTTTCTGTAAAACCATCTTCAATTAAAAAATCTATTAAATTTTGCATTATAGCTAAATTATCGCTTGGTATATTAACTTTACTCCACATTAAAAAATCTTCAGTACTATATTCTAATCCTAATCTTTCAAAGTACTCTTTAAATTTAACATCATTCATGTATTTTATAGCATTATTTAAATTTAAAGCGCGACTACCACTTTGAATAACTTTTTGACCTGCTAAAGCAGCAGCGGCTCCAGCCATAGCGGCAAGCATCAATTTTATAAAAAGACTTCTTGGTATTTTTTTCTCTCCTTTACGTGCACTTTCTTTTTTATTTCCAACACTTTTACCAGCCATTCTGTTTAAGTAATCTTTACGATGTTTTTCTGTCATAAACTCAACATCTTCCTTAATTTCTACAAATTTACTTAAATTTATTGGTTCATCGTTCATACAACTTTATCTCCTTACGTTTCAATTATAGCACAATTTATATTTTAGTAGCAACTAATAATAATAAACAACCAATATATTTTAATTACAAGTTTGTAAATATAATATTATCCATTATATCTATAATTTTATAACATATATCTATTCCATAATAATTTATAATTATAATATTATTAGAATTTAAGTAAGAATCATTCTTGTTCTAATTACACAATTTTATATAATATACTATATCTTCGTTTAAATACTAACATAGTTACTTTCTATAGTAATTGATTCTAATATTTTCATCATAACTTATTTTAATATCATACATATTTAATAATATTAAAATTAATTCAATTATTATTAAAATACTTATTATCTTTTTCTTCATCTTTTTAACCATAATATAACTAAGATTATTAATGACATTAAATTATAAAAATAAGAATGTTTATTATCTGTTAAATAATCTATATTATTACTTTCTTTAAATACTAAATCTTCGGTATTTTTTAAATCATATATAAAATATACATCTTTATTTGTGTTATCAAAATTACCTACAGCATCACCTTTAATTTCGACTAAATAATAATTATCAAATTTTTTTTCTTTTATTTCATAATCTTCATTAATAGCACCACTTAAAACTTCTTTATCAATTAAATAGTTACCTAAAGTATCTGTATAATAAATATTAATACTACCAAATTTACTATCTTTTCTAAAGTTTAAATCTAAATTAGTATTAAGTTTATAATAAAAATTATAAATACTAGATGTACTATTAGGTAATATACTTATAGAATCAAGAGCATTACTATTATATAAATTTATTAATTCACTATTAGTTTCTAAAATTAAATAATTATCATAATTATCTGGCCATATTTTTTTAAAATATTCTTGGGAAATATCCATGATATTTTTATAATTTTCATTATAATTTTTATTAATATAATCTAGGTAATATAAATATAAATCTTTAATACCGTTATTATAACCAATTACTTTTAATTTTTTATCAATTATATCATCACTCATATATTCTTTTGCTAAAGGGATACCATCAAATAAATACATTAATGGTTCAGAAGTATTACATCTATAAACTATATTAGTTGTTAAAGAATTATTAATATAATTATATTTAATATTACTTAAATTATTTATTGTAATATTATAATAATTACCTTCTATTAAATTTAAATCATTAATATTAATATTTAATTCATCTAAATTATAATTTTCATTAATAGTATAATAAATATTACATATATTTTCTTCACACTCAATATTACTTTCTAATGCATATACTTTAATACTAAATAAAAATAATAATAAAAAAAGATACTTTTTCATATAATTCACCTAATATGATAGTAGCATCTTATCTATGTCTTAATTTGTCAAAAAAGGTAGAAAAAAACTAGTTAATTTTAACTAGTTATCTAGAGCCCATAGAGCCGCCGCCACCGAAAGATCCACCGCCTCCGCCGCCTGATGAGAAGCCACCACCACCAGATGAATAGCTTCTAGCTTGAGCGGCATGATAAGCCTTACTTACTTGACCTACACTACGATATGAAAAAGTATTTAAAATTAAAATATCACTATATTGATCTTCAAAATTTTCTAAATATTCAGGGTATAATTCTTTAAATTCTTTAGCTACTTTATCAGCAATACCAAATATTTGGGCAAACATTAAATATTCTTGCCATAATTTAACTTCGATAGCATTCTTATCTTTAATTGAGCCAAAATTATTTAAATAATTTTTTAATCCAATTACTTTGCTACCTTCTTCATCTAATGTAGGAGTTGCTAAGTATTTTTTTAGACTTATTTTTTTAGGATTATTAATAATTAATCCACTATCTAAGTAGTATTTTATTTCATTATCAATAACCTTGGTAAACCAATCATATATTTTATAATAATTACTCTTACACCATTTTTCAAATTCTTTACTCTCTAATATACCATCTTTTGATGCTTTATACATATATTTATATAATTCATTTTCTAAAGAATCTGGTACTTCTGAAATTAATTTTATTTTATTTTCTTCCTTCTTAAATATTCCATCTTTTTCAACTTTTATAATTTCTATATTACCAGACTTTAACCATTTTAAAAGAACTGCCCCAAATAAATTAGTATCTTTATTAACAACATTATATTCACTACCTATAAAATAGGCTTTTTTAATATCTTTATTACAAGGTAAATCTCTAAAATATGGAGCTTTTTTATTTATTTTTTTATTACCTACTCTACTACCAAATGGTTTTGCATTACGCATACTTAAATAAATCATATAACACATAAATCCCCAAAATAATAATTGAAGTAAGATAGCAATAATTGTAGAGATTATAGAAGTTTTATCACTATATTTAGTACTTCCTTCTTCAGCCATATTTAAGTAATAATTAAAATCATGATTCAAATTATCATCAGCATTAAAATAATCTTGTGGAAACTTAACTAATACAGTAACATATTCATCACTATCCAATGAATCATCACTTGCTAAAGTTATATATCCATCACTAACATAAGCATAAGCTCCGTAATCACCAAATCCCCAGACATCTAAAGTATCTAAAAATTCTTGATCAGCATAGATCTTTATATCATACGCATATCTTTTTTCACTTGATGTAGGTATTAAATTCCAATAAAGTAATTGAGAATCAGTTAAGTTTTTAATAAAATCAGTAATAGTATAACTTAAATAATATGTATATTTACCATAATGACTTATACCTAAACATAACTCTACTCCATCACTTATGTAGTTATACCCATATTTATAACTTTTATCTGAAAAACTACCATTAACATTCCAATTACTTAAATAAGTATAATCCCTACCAGTTGAATCTTTTACTGTAAAATTAGTAATTTCACTATTACCTAAATCTTTATAACTATGATATATTTCAGTATTTTTACTACTATCATAACTAATATTTTCCTTTACATGAGCATCCCCGTTCGAATCAATATAAATATCCATATCAATTAAATCATAACTATTGGCTAAAACTACTACATTACCTACAAAAAATAAAATAAAACTATAAATAATTTTTTTCATAAATCCTCACTAATCTAATAATATTATAACATATATTAATTATAATATTTCATAAAACATCTTTTTTGACACAATATAAATATTAGGATTTTCTTTAGCATCAGCAAAACATATATATTCTACATTATCTAACTTAATAAATTTTAAATATGCATCATAAATAGAATCCCAAGAATATAATTCTTTATTATTGCATTGATAAATATCATCAAAAACTACTTTCATATTCAATTTATTTGTTTCTAAACTACCATCTTCTTTTAAAGAAGGCTTACCACTCCAAAATACATTTATATATAAATTTATTTTGGAATTTATAATATCATATTCAATACTTGTTATAACACTATCATGAAAATTTTGATAATAACTTATAAAACTAGCCAAATTATTTTTGTTAATTTCTTTCATTCAAAACATCTCCATACATTTTATTTATATGTATATTATTCCATAATTTACATATAATTTAAAGAATAAAAAATTTTTTATGAAATTAATAAAATATGTATTGACTAACATGCGTTTTATGTTGTATACTTTAGGAGTAATGCCTGATTAGCTCAGTCGGTAGAGCGCACGGCTGTTAACCGTTAGGTCGTAGGTTCGAGTCCTACATCAGGCGCCATTTATGAAATTTAAGTCTAGATTATCTAGACTTTTTTTATATATTAAATTCTTTAGGTACTTCAGAAACAAATGTTAATACCTTATTAGTTATAGGATGATTTATTTCTAATTTTGTATGATGTAATGCTAATCTCTTAAAAGTATCTAATTTAGAATTATATTTTTTATCCCCTACAATTGGATTTCCTATATAAGACATACTAGCTCTAATTTGATTTTTTCTTCCAGTTTTAATAATTATTTTAACTAAACTATAATTTTTATTAGATTTTAATACTTCATATTCTGTAATAGCAAGTTTACCTTTACTATTATTACTAACATAAACTAAATTAGTTTTAGTTTCATTTAAGTAACATTTAATTACCCCTTTATCACTATTTAACTTTCCTTCGACAACAGCAATATATTCTCGATAATAATTAGCCCAATTATCTTGTAAAAGTTTTTTTAACTTTTCATTTTTAGCAAATAATACTATACCTGAAGTATCCTTATCTAACCGATGAACTATAAATACCTTTTGATTTTTCTTATGCAAATATTCTCTTACTTCATGATATAAAGTTTTAAATTTTTCTTTACTATCTGCAATAGTTAATAATTTAGTTGGTTTATTAACAACTAATAATTCTTTATCTTCATAAATAATATCTAATTTTTTCATATTTAACTCCAAGTAAATTATACCATTAAAATTATTTAATTAATATCATTGTAAGAAATAAAAAGATATTGTATAATTATTAAAGATAGGGATTGGAGGAAAGTGATGAATAATAGTAATACTGCTACTATAACTAGTGTAGATGAATTTAATAATGTAACATTTAAACAAGAAGATATGACTAAATTATCTGAAAATATATTTAAAACTTATGATTATGAAAAAATGCCTATCGTTGATTTAGCTAACGAAATTATATTAGATGCCGTAGAAAAAAGAGTATCTGATATCCACTTTGATCCAACACCAGATACTTTAAATATTCGTGTTAGAATAGATGGTAGTTTAATAAATTACGCAGTTGTACCTGCTAGCGTAAAAAAGAATTTAACAACTCGTATTAAAATAATTTCTAATATGAATATTACTGAAACACGTCTACCACAAGACGGTGCGATTAAAATGGAACATAAAGGCTCTCCAATTGATATGCGTGTTTCATCATTACCTATAGTAGATGGTGAAAAAATAGTTATTCGTATTTTAGATTATTCAAGAAGTCTTGCCGGTATAGAGGCTTTAGGTCTTTCTAAAATAAACTTAGATAAAATTTTAAAGATGATAGCAGTACCTAATGGTATAATTTTAGTTACTGGTGCTACTGGTAGTGGTAAATCAACTACAGTATACGCTATGCTACAAAAACTAAATCGAACTGATACTAACTTAATTACTGTTGAAGATCCAGTCGAAATGAAAATACCAGGGCTAAATCAAGTTCAAGTTATGAGTGATATTGGCTTAGATTTTGCTGCTGCTTTAAGAAGTATCTTACGACAAGACCCAGATGTAATAATGATTGGAGAAATTCGTGATGATGAAACTGCTCGTATTGCCGTTCGTGCATCAATTACTGGTCACCTAGTTTTATCTACCCTACACACTAATAACTCCTTAAATACAATTGAGCGTTTACTTGATATGGATGTAGAAAGATACTTACTTGGTACAGCTTTAGTTGGAATTATATCTCAAAGATTAGCTAAAAAATTATGTACCAAATGTCGTAAATTAATGCCAACTACCCAATATGAAAAAATAGTATTTAAAATGGTAATGAATCAAGATGTTGAAAAAATATATAATCCAGTTGGTTGTAAAGATTGTATTGAAGGATACATGGGAAGAATTGCTATTCATGAAGTACTTAATTTAAATCAAGATATAAGAGATGCTATTGTAAACAATGTTAGAAAAGATGAATTAAGAAAACTAGTATATAAAGATGACCACACTATTTCTATTTTAAAAGATGGTTTACAAAAAGTACTAAATGGTGATACAAGTTTTGAAGAAATCTTAAGATTAACTGATATTGAAGATGATCTTGGTGATGATGAAATTGAAATAAAAAATGCTTTACTAGGTAAAACAACTAATATTAAAGAAACAAAAAATGACTATGATGTTCTATAGTCATTTTTTATTTTCTCTTCGTTTTAAAGTATCCACATATGCTTCATCTAAAAAATTAATATCATTTAAAATAAATTTATCATCTTTAATAAGTTTTCTAATAATACATTCTAATATTTTCGGATTTCTTGCAAGTAATGGTCCAATAGTATAAGTTCCAATAAAATTATTATCAATAATCCCTTCATTAACATATTTATCATCTAACTTAATTTTTAAAAAATTATTTTTTTTATTATTATTAAAAGTAGTAGTATTAATAAATCCAATAACCTCATCATCAAATAACTTAGTTTTAGCACTAACTTCATTAACTAATCTTTCTCTTAATAATTTAGATGTAAATTCATAAATATTTAAACATTTAATAGTATTTTTATCTAATTTTATTTCTTTACCAAATAATTCATAAGAATTACCAGTACATAAAAATACCTTTTTATCTTTTATAAATTTCTTAATATCTTTTTTATATTTTAATAAATGATTAATTACTATTTCAAAATTCTCAGGTATTCCCATTCCCATGTATACCATATCATAATCATTAAAATCTAATTCATCATCAACGGTAACAAATTTAATAATAACTTTAATACCTAACTTTTCTAAAGCATACTTTAAAATCTTTATATTACCAGATTCTCCATATAAATTTAATATATCATAATATAAATGTGCAATTGTAATACTCATAACATGCTCCTAACATAATAATATTATCATAATTAAAATAAATATACTACTTATTTTAATTCAATAAATTCTTTAATTACATTATAAATATATGTTACATTCTTAATAATTAAGTCATCTTTATAATAATCTTTTAACATTTTATTAATAAGTATATCATCATCACTTATAAAATATTTTGTATATGTTTTATTTAATTTATTAATAGCAATTTTTATACTTTCTAAATCAGTTAAATATACTTTAGAAGGTACTTGCATTATACCCATTTTATATTCTTTATTAAACTTACCTACAAATAAATTATCTATACTTCTTAAGAATTTATTTTTCTTTTTATCTTCATAAATCATCATAGCATATAATAAGTTTTTAAAAATACTGCTCTCTACTTCTATATCGTTATTATATAAATTTTTAAATCTAGCATAGTTAGTAACAATATACTCTCTATACTTAGAATTATCTAAAATATGTTCTTCAGTAACACTACTAATATTAAATATATCAATATTCTTAAACAAATATAATACAACTAATATCCAAACTACTATTTTTAAAGATTCACCTTCTAAAAAAACATTGTCTACTTTATTTATAAATATATTGTTTAGAATTAAACTACATATAATATATAATATATATTCATAAATAAATTTTAAGTTTTCATCATTATCATTAGTTAATACAACTAAGTTATAAAATAATCTAATAAAAAACTCTACGACTACAACTAAATATATATTATTAAGTATGTCTTTATTTGTTATTAAAGAACTAATAACTACTAAATAAATTAATATAATAGGTAAAAAACTATTAAAAGTTTTATTTTTTAATTTAATATAATCTATTAAGAAAAACAAAATAAGTCCAAATATAAAATAATAAATTAAACTAAAAAGCATAATAATCCTTCTTTCTTGATTAGTTATTATACTAGATATAGAAATTAAATCAAAGAAAAAAGTGATTAATTATCACTTATAAGCTTATTTAAAAAAACTTTACTTTTAACGTATAAACCAGTATATTTTTCATAATAATTAGTTAAAAAAATATTAATCTCTTTTTTTACCTTTAAAGATATATTTATATTTACTATTTTTTTAATATCAATGTAATAATACTTTCTAATAGTACCTAAAGTTTTTTTATCAACTATATATTCACTATTATAACAATTTTGACAAATAAATCCTCCTAAGTTGCTATCTAAAGTTAATATATTAATATTAGAACCACACTTTATACATTTATTTAATTCTAATTTAATACCTAAAGAATCTAAATATTTAATTTCAACCATATTAGTTATTACTAATGGATCTAACTTATTACTAATTTTATTTAAAGAAGTAATTAAAATATCATATAATTTATTATTATTACTTTCTTTAAATACTTGATAAGTTAATTCACATAAATAAGTTAAATAACTAATTAAAACTATATCACTTTTTAAATATGTATAATTATCTATAATATCAGCATTTATTAAAGTAGATAGTTTATTTTCTTTATAGATAATATTAAATCTAACTAAACTAAACTTATTTACTTTTGCTCTTAATTTACTTTTAGGGCTTAATACACCTTTACAAATTATTCCAATTAAGCCATATTTTAATGTTAATACTTGAATAATTTTAGAATTTTCTTTAAAAGGAGTTTCATAAAGAATAATACCATCTACTTCTAAATTCATAACATCTACTTCTTTACTTTTTTATAATTTAAATAATCTTCTACCTTACCACTATTTTTAAACTTATCCCAAGCTTCCTTTTTATTCATAATATCACCCAATTTTATATTGAGTAAATATTAGAAAATTTATTCATTATTTAATATAGAATTTTTTAAAAAAGCGTCTTTATTATGCCAGTCTTCTACTGTCTTAACATATAAATCTAAATATACTTTTTTATTTAATAATTCTTCAATATCTTTACGAGCTTCAGTTCCAACTTTTTTTAACATACTACCATTTTTACCAATAATAATCTTTTTTAAAGATTTACGATTTATTATAATATCTACACTTATATTAACTATATCTTTAGTATCCTCATAATTAGTAGTTAAACATGTAATACCATGTGGTATTTCTTCTTCTAAATAATTAAATAATTTTTCTCTAACAAATTCACTAATCATAAAATATTTAGAACTAGTAGTAATAGTATTATCATCAAAATATTTAATATCATCCGTTAAATATTTTTTTATAACATTAATTAAAGTATCTATATTATCTTCTTTTATAGCACTAACGGGTACAATATCACTAAAATCATATAATTCTTTATAAGAATTAATCCGATTAAATAATTTTTCTTTAGTTAATCCGTCTATTTTATTAATAACTAAGATGACAGGAATATCTTTATTTAAAGTATTTAAAATATATTTATCCCCTTTACCTAAACCAGCTATACCATCTACTACAAAACATATTGCATCAACATCTTTAGTTAAACTACCTGCTTCTTTATTTAAAGCATGACCTAATCTATTTATTGGTTTACTAATTCCTGGAGTATCAACAAAGACTATTTGGGTATTAGAATCATTATAAATTCCTTCAATAATATTTCTTGTTGTCCCAGGTCTTTTAGATACAATTGCAACATGATTTTTAATAATTTTATTTAAAATACTACTCTTTCCAACATTTGGTCTCCCAATAATACTTACAAAACCACTTTTCACTACATTCACCTACATATATTTTCTTCTTTTAATATTTTTTCTTGTAATCCAAACATTAATTCTTCTTCTTCTTTAGTTTGATGATCATAACCTAATAAATGTAATAACCCATGGACCGTTAAAAAAGATAATTCTCTTTTATTAGAATGTCCATAACTAAGAGCTTGTTCTTGCATTTTATCTATGCAAATATAAATATCTCCTAAAACACGAAAATCCATAATTTTATCGGCATCGTCTTCTAATGCAAAAGAAATAACATCTGTTGGTCTATCTATACCACGATATTGTTTATTTAATTCATGTATTTCATCTAGACTTACAAAGATTATAGAAAATATTGCATTTTTAACTTTTAATTCTTTTAAAGTTCTATTAATAACATCATTTAAATAATCATAATCATTATATAAATTATTATCTACTATTTCAAAATTATTCACTATATCCACCCAAACCCACATATCTTTGATACATAAATCAAAAATGCAATAAATATTATAATACAAACAAAACTATAAAAAAAGTCTTTTTGTAAAAATCCAGGTAAGTGTTTTATAATTGCATCTAACCCTATAAAAATAAAATAACCTAAAATACCACCAATTACATTTAAAAATATATCATCTATATCAAAAGAACGACCTATATTTAATTGAACTGTTTCAACGGTTGCACTAGTAATTGCACTTAAAACAATTATTTGCAAAATACTATTTGCTTTAACATAGCGTGATACAAAATAACCGAAAGGAAGAAAAATTAATATATTCCCTAAGACATTATATATAAACATTTTACTTCCTATTTCATATCGAAATATTTCTTGAAAAGGAATAATATTAAATCCACTACCTAACGTATTTTCTGTGCCAGTTAATAGTTCAAATAATAATAAAACATATATAATAAAAAATAGATTTAAGATTTCATTATGTAAGATTATTTTTTTATTACCATTTCTTATACTACATATTCTAACAACTGATATAACTACTATAAATATTATAAGCATTGGTAACGCATTTATAATAGCCCTACTTAAAGTCTTTTCAAACATAATAACCACCTTTTTATTAATTGCTACTAATTATTTTTTCAACTGTAACAAATACCTCTAAATCTATTTTACTATCAAATTCATACTTTTTCAAAACTTTTTTGTATAAAACTTTTTCACCATTTTCAATATTTAATTTTAAATTATTAGCAATTATTTCATCCACTTTTTTCTTTAGCTCTTCTTCTGTATAATTTTTTGTAACAATACCAATTTCCTTTTCTTTTATTATATAAAGTTTTTTTCCTAATAAACTTAATATTTCTTGTTTTTCTTCAATTTTTTTATCCAATCTACTTTTAAAAATAATATAATCTTTATTACCTGATTCAATTGCTAAATTATATCTATATTTTCCGGTTTCAAATTCTTCTTCATAAGTCTTAGGTATTGAAATACTTAGTTGATACCAAACTTCACCATAAACTACACCACTAGCACATACACTTGATTTAACCTCTTCATTTAATTTAATATCCCCACTAATTAAAATATCTCCTTCTCTAACATAGCTAAATTCATTTATTAAAGAAGTTCCTTTTTCAGCAAAAACTTTAGTTACTATTGCATCTGTAGTGGCATAAACATTGCAGTATTCTTTTTCTTCTTTTATTTCATTACTAACTCTTTCTTCTAAATTAACAATATATTTCATACCATCTAGTTTAATCTCTAACCATTCAATATAATCCTTATATTCAATCATTAATTCATTTTTAATTTTATTTATATCATCAAAATTTTTTTTGAATGTAAATCTTTTTATACCATATTTATCCAAGCTTTTATTTAATTTATCAACTAACTCATTATTATTGGAATTAATTCTTACATCAACAATTGTATTAGTAAAAATGCCATACAAAAATATTCCAAATATAATACACATATATTTTAAAATATTATTTTTAAAATAGTTTTTAATAGTATTTATATTAAAAGCCTTATTAATTTTTATATCATAAAACTTATTTAACTTTTTTAAATCATTAGGTCTAACATAACATCTTATTGTATTACTAGTTTCCTCTATAACTCTTATATCAATGTTTTTATCAACTAATCTTCTATAAAAATTACTTTTAGTACATACTTTAATACTAACATCAATATAGTTATTCAAAATATTTTATCTCCTTTAAATTTCCCTGAACAATAATTTCATTATTACTACATTTTAAGACTTTTAAATCATCACCCGTTATCTTTACTTCTTGGTTATTAATTATTACAATTATATTTTTAGAATTTAATGTAACCAATCTATTAAAATTATAAATATATATGGTTTTGTTATACATAGCCATAAAATTATTTTGGTCATATAAAAAATCTTTTATATTATTCCAAATATGCATATTACCACCTAAAAAATAATATGAAAAAAGAAGTCTTAATAGACTCCTTTTAAGATAAATGTTCTTTAATAATTTTACTTACTACACTCATATCGGCAGTAGTACCCATCATCTTTTTTGCCTCAGCCATAATTTGTCCCATATCTTTAATAGTTGGGGTTTTATAATTTTTTAGTATTTCTAATATATTATTAGTTATTTCATCAAGAGATAATTCACGAGGCACATACTTAGATAATACTAAAACTTCTTTTTCAAGTTCTAATGCCAAATCTTCTCTATTATTTTCATGATATAAATTTATATTATCTTTCTTTAACTTTATCTGCTTTTTTATTGTTAAAATAATTTCTTCATCAGATAATTCATGTTTTAAATTTATAGTTTCATTTTGTAACACGCTTTTTAACATACGTAAAACTGAAACTTGAAACTTATCATGATTTTTCATTGCAATAAGTAAATCACTTTGAATATTTTTTTCTAACATAAAATACTCCTAGTCTTTATGATGTTTCCTAGCATTACGAATCATTTCTTTTTTAGCTTCTCTTCTTCTTACGCCTGGTTTTTCATAATGTTTTCTTTTACGTAATTCGGCAGGGACACCACTTTTAGCAACTTTTACTTTAAATTTCTTCATTGCGCTTTCTAAATTGCCATTTACCACTACTTTTGTCATACATTCCCTCCCTTCACCAACAACTAGATTATAACATAGTTATTTTTTATTTGACAAGAAAAATCATAATTTACAGAAAAAAAGAAAAATTTTATTTTTAATAATTTAATTTATAAAGCAATTTTTTAATAAGGTTCATAAAAAATACCAAATTTCCATCTAGCAGTTAATGTTATACTTGAACCATTTTCAAATAATATATTTTTTACATTTTGTTTATTGATATAAGTCTTACCATTACTTTCTAACCAATAACTAAAAGTATAACCACTCTTATAAAATGAATTACAAGAAAGAACACAATTTTGATCATATGAACAAGTTTGAACTGCCATACTTCCGTTACCCGTTCCTGCATTAAATTTTATAGTAAACATATTTGGAGCACTGTTTAATGTAATAGATGCATTTTCTTCGGATGTACGTATTTTTAAAGTCGTACTATCACCACTTGCTATTTCTTCTACTGAGCAATTTTTTGTATATTCTTAATAGTGGTATCCTGTCTTATTAGTTATATTTGATATCATAAATTCAGTATGATATAGTATAGATTGATTATAAAGCGTTTGATTATTTATCGTTGCATCTATTCATACTTTAACATTAAAAGTATTAATATGAGAATCAATATTTATTTAAAATTACATTTTCTATTTGACCAATGAACATATAATGTTTGATTACCTACTGTTTTATAAATAGAATTAGAAGTTATTAATGTTTCACCATCTTTACTTGTATATCATCCAATAAAATTATACTAATCTTTTGTTGGTGTAGGTAAAATAACATAGTTACTGTCATATAAAAGAGAAATGCTAGTGTTGCTTAAATTCCCTCCATTTGAATCTAAGGTTATTGTATGTTCATTAGCCTTCCAATGAGCATACAATGTATGATTTTTTCCAATAGTAACTACTGAAATAGACGTTATTTTAGTTTCACTATTTGCATCTATATACCATGCAACGAAAGTATAACTAGCTCTTGTAGGTGTTGGTAAATCTCCATAATTATTAGTAGATGTTACGGTTTTATTAGTTTGGGTAATATCCACACCATTGAACCGAACCCCAAAAGTAACTACGTATTCTCCTAAAGTCCAATGTGCATAAATAGTTTGTAATTCTGTTAAGGTAACTGTATCAGTTTCTTTTATTTGCATGCCACCTTATAATTTTCTAAAGAATTATCGATTTTAGTAATTTTAACATAACCTTTTTCCCTTTTTTGATGATGAAACAAGAGGTTTAAATTCTCCATCCGATATATGATAAATGCTGTTAGTAGATAAAGTATTAGTTCCTATATCACTTGAAATCTCACAATGGTAGCAATACATCGTTTTATCAAATAATTTAGAATTATTTATATATCCAGAGCCACCTGTTCCAATTTTAGTAGAACTTACCCTACCTCCGTAATAGCCACCACCTGAACCACCATTTTTCCGTCATTAAGAGTTATTATAGCACCGCCGCCACCATATTAAAATTATCAGCACCTTGGCCATCAATTCCTATATATAAATATCTAACATTAATGCATAATCCCCAGAATATCTTGTACTTTTTATATAACGATATGAATAATTATTATCATTTGTCCATGCATCCATAGTTGAGTCTAATTTATAACCTTTTGAACTATCATAATGTATTTCGGCTAACTTTTCAATATTATAAGTTGCTGAACCAGGATTTATAGGGTATTCAAAACCACTATTTTCTAAATAATTAGTTAATTTTACATATTGTACTTCAATTCGATCATTTAAAGAATTCATAATTTCTCTATTACTACTAAAAATTAAACCTTGACAATATGCATAAGTTCCTATTATTGCTGCTACTAAAACTATAAAAACCATAATAAAAGAATAAATTAATGAAGAGGAAACAAACCCTTTTTTATTCGTATTTACATCTACCTTTACTAAAAAAATTATATCATGGGTAAAAAATATTGTAAATTATATAAAAAAGAAACCTAAAAAGATTTCTTTATAAACAAGCAAGATATGTTCCAATTTGTATTCCTAAATTTAACATTAAATAAATAACTGATGTTAAAACTAACCATAAGCCAATAAAATATCCAACTTTTTTTACACTACTTACCATATTCAACAACTCTTTCCGTAAATAAACATATGAACAGCAGTACCTAATAGCCTTCCTGCTTCCATAACTGTATCTATTAATCTTGCTACTGCGTTTACTAATGTTGCACTAAAAACAGTTGCACCACCAATTACATTATATAATTCTCTATCACTTAACATTTTATTCTCCTATCTACAACTATATGGTCTTTTTAAGCCATCAATAAAGCCAATAATAAAAGCGCCAATTCCTATTAATACTACAACTAATCCAATACTAATACCACCACCAGTAATATTTTTTAACTTTGTATCACTCAAATAATTCATAATTATTCACTTCCCATTAGTATATTAAATATCTTTTTTAAAATTATTTCTTTATTATAATAAACTTTTACTTCATAAAATAATGACTCAATATTAATATTTTCTACTTTATAAGAAATAATTTGATAATTTAAATTATTATTTTTATCAACTAAAACATCACTAATTTCTATTTCTTTAATATTTAAATTATTATTATCTATTTTTAAGTATCTAGCATCCTTTATTTTACTAACTTCATCTAAACTTAAACTAATATCTATTTCACATAAATCATTGCAAGTAACATATCCAATATATTTTTTTACATCGTAACTTTCTTTAATAATAGAAAATACTACTAATATTATAATTAACATAATAGTTAAGATTGGCAAAAAATATTTTTTAGGTTTTAAATTTATTAGATAACTATTATTTATAAATATTAAATCATCATACATAATCAAAATTAATCTCACTATCAAATAAATTTTTATATTTTTTATGACTAACATAAATAATAGTATTATCCTTAAAATATTTTTTTAAATTAAGTATTATTTTTTCTTCAGTTTTATAGTCAACTTCACTTAATGCTTCATCTAAAATAATTATCTTTGTATTTCTTATTAAAGTTCTAGCAAGAATAATTCTTTGCTTTTGACCTCCTGATAAATTATTAGCATTAGGAAGAATTAAAGTATTTAATCTAAGAGGTAATTTATTAATAAATTCATTTAAACAACATATTCTTAAAATATCGTTTAATTTTTTTATATTAATATCTTTTTTTAAAGTAATATTGTTTCTTAAAGTATCCGTAAATAAAACATCATTTTGACTTATATAACTAATATTTTCTCTAATAGTATTAATATTATAATCTGATATATTAATATTTGCTATTTTAATTGAACCACTAATAGGATTAAATAGCCTATAAATTAATTTACAAATTGTTGATTTGCCACACCCACTTTTGCCATATACTAAAACCTTATTACCACATTTAATGTTGAGATTAAAATCTTTAATCGGATATTGATAATTATTATAGGAAAAAACTAAATTTTCTATTTTTATATCACCATTTATAAAATTAGTACTCACCGAATCTTCTTCTGATTCTAAATTAATAAATTCACTAATCTTTTTAAATGTATTTTTTATATAATTATATTTAGGAATAATATTTAGCATATTTTTTATTGGTTCACTAAAATAACTAACTATACTTAAAAATGTTATTAAATTTAATAAACTAAATTCGTTATTCATTATCATAATAAATCCATATGTATTTATAATAAATATTCCAATATCATAAATACTATTTTTAAAAGTATTATATTTATTTAAAAAATTATTTAAGTCTAAATTATTTTTTAATAAATTACAAATACTATTTTCTATATTACTATTAATATATAATGGATTATTATTTTTAATTGTTTCTATTCCATTAATATATTCTACTAAATATTCATTAACTATAGTATCTTTAATAATATTATCATTTATTTTATCCTTAATAGGTTTATTAAAAAATAATGATGTAATTATATAAATTAATAAAATAATAACTAGCATAATTGTTAAATTATTATTAATTTTATATAAAATAACAAAAGATATAAATACTTGTGTTAAACTAGTAACAAACAAAACAAATATTTCAGTAAACAATAATTTAATGCTATTTAATTCTTCGATTCTTTTTAAAATTTCTCCGGGTGTTTTAGTTGATAAATAGTTTAGAGGGAGTTTAAAAATATGTTTTATAAATGGAATTATGAGAAAAACATCTAAATCTTTATTTAAATAATTTATATAATAATCTTTAATATAATTATAAACTAGTTTTAAAATGATCGAAATGAAGAAGAATATAAAAATATAATATATAATATAACTATCATAATTATTTATACTATTAATAACTACTTTAGTATAAAAACTATTTAATATTAATAATAAATTTAATATTATACTAACAATTAAACTATTTATAATTAAATTTCTTTTTTTATTAATAAATTCCCAAAAAATATTAAATAAAGTGTTATCATATTTTTCATTAATAATACTACTTATAGGATACATTACAATACAAATATTAGTCCAAATACTTGTAAACTCATTTAAAGAAATTTTCTTCATTCCTATAGATGGGTCCATTATAATTAAATTAGTTTTATTTATTTTATATACTACAACATAATGAGTTCTCTTTTTATTATAATCAAAATGGGCTATAAAAGGGGTTGGAATGGAATCTAATTTGGAGAGTTCTAATTTTAACCCATACGATTGAAAACCATATTTTTTAGCAGCTAAAACAAGATTATATGCTGTAATACCATCTTTACTTATACAAGTATCTTGTCTAATTTTTTCCATGGATATATATCCATTATAATATTTAATAATTGATTGCAAGCAAGCTGCACCACAATCTTTTAAATCTTCTTGTATTGTAACCAATCTTTTATTCATTTTTACTCCCTCTATTATAATTATTATCTATACATATATATTTTCCTTTTTATCAAACAAAAAAATTAGCAATTATTTATTGCTAACTTTTAAATTACCTATCTTATCTATAATAAGATAAATTACATTACTAATTAAAATACTTAAATAAATTCCTTCATGAATATTAAATTTACATAAAACAAAACCAATAATACCAATTAAAGTAGAATATAAAATTTCCATTTTTATAGTTATTGGACTAAATAAAGATATACTAGCAACAAAACAAGATGCAAAAAAGATTTCATTGCTTAACATTAACTTGATTTCTTCTTTAATATTATAACCAAATATACTAAATATTAAAATAACTATTAAATAAGTTCCAATTATTTCTAATAAAATATTTTTTTTATAACTTGGTATGATTAATAATCCTAAGTAAACTAATAAAATCAAAAATGTACTAGATGCTCCAATTGAAGTAATAGCATGACCAAAAAATATATCAAATGTAGTGTAGCTAGTTAAAACATTATTTTCAAATACATTGTTGTATGAATATTTTCCAAGTATAACTAATATACCTACTAATAAAATGCGACATAATACAATATAATTTATTCTAATTTTTTTAAAACAAGTAAGCATAACAAGTAAAATAAAATTAATTAATATATATATAAAATAATTGACATTTATAGGTACTATTAAAGAAAATAAAATACTATATAAAGAAGTATAACTATTTTTCATCTTTATCAGATAATCTTTATCTTTTTTTATTAAATTATAATATATATATTCCCATAATATAGCAAATACATAACTTAATAAACTTAATATTAAAGGTTTTATAAAATAACTAAAAGAACATAAATGTTTAGAATATGGTATATATCCATTTTTATATGTAGCATATAAAATGATTGGTATTAAACTAATAAAATAAATAGATTTTATAATTTTATTATTTATTTTAGATTTTAAATAACTATTCATTATTATTCCCTACCTTTAAACAATTAATTTTTGATGGACATATATAATTACATAATCCACATTTAATACATTTAGAACTCTTCTTTAAAGGATTAATCATAACTGGACAAACACGGTAACATAAACCACAATTATTACATAAATCTACATTATCCTTTTTTAACTTAACTATGATAAATAAATCAGCATCTCTAGTAACTATATATTCACTAGTAACTAACTTACCACATAAACTATTATTTATTATAATAGAATCTTTACTAGTAACTGAAAGAAATTTTAAATAATCATTTAATTTAGTATATAGTTTAACTTTTAATACTATTGGCTTTTTTATTAAATCACCATTTATAGTTATATACTTTTCAGTATTAAATATCTTTTTTTTAATTAAACTATATACATCTAATAATTCTTCAATATTTATAATTAATTTTTCATTTTCTATATTTAATTTATCCTTTAATACTTTATTAAACCCTATAGGATATAAATCATCAACTACTTTAAAAATAATATTATTATAAGTAGTAGAAGCTTTAAGTTTACTTATAAATTCTGCTAAACTTGAAGTTAAAACAATAGTAGCTTTTTTTATATTAAACTTATCTAAAATATATTCTATTGCATCATTTATTATATCCATATTATTTTTTAAAATATAATATCTATTATAGCAGTATGGATCTTTATCAATAGCATTAATATAAATCATATCTTTATTAGCTATATCATTATATTTAGAAAAATATTTATTAATAAAATCTTGATCTAAAGGTTTTATATCTTCCATAAAATCATTTTCTATAATATTATTATTTACTTTTCCAGAAATACTTATTGTATAATTTCCTATAATTTCTCCCTTATAAACTTTACTTTTATTTATATTTATAGGTAAATAAATATAAGTGGGGTCTAATATCTCTTTATAATTTTCTACTTTTTTTAAATCTAACTCTTTTTTTATATTAATTAACTTCATATTAATTCCTCTTTATAAGATAATCTTTTAAATTTATAGCTATATCTTTAGGTAATATGTCTTCTAATTCATCTAGTGAAGCATCTTTTATCTTAGTTATACTACCAAATTTTTTAATTAATAGTTTTCTTCTTTTTTCCCCAATACCCTCAATATTTTTTAAAACACTTTCTAATGAGCCAGTAGATCTAATTTGACGATGGTAATTTATTGTAAAACGATGGACTTCATCTTGCATTCTTGTTAAATAATGAAATAAGTCACTTGTTGGATCTATTTTAATAATATTTAAATTTTCATCAACTAACATATTAGTGCGATGATGATCATCCTTTTTTAAGCCAACTACTCTAATATTAAGATTTAAACTATTTAATACTTCTTTGGCAGCTTTAATTTGTGTATTACCACCGTCAACTATAATTAATTCTGGTAACTTAGTTTTATCTACTAAAGCTCTATAATATCTTCTATAAATAACTTCTTGCATCGTATGATAATCATCATTTTTTCCTAAACTTATTTTATATTTACGATATTCGTTTTTCTTAGGTATTCCATTATAAAAAACAACCATACCACTAACACAATATTCCCCAAAAAGATTTGAATTATCAAATATATCAATTCTTACTAAAGAAGGAATATTTAGAAGACGCGCTAATTCATCATTAGCACCACTAGTTCTTTTAGTATCTTTTAAAATTAATTTTATTTCATTCTCATAATTTATTTTAGCATTCATAATAGCCATTTTTAAAAGTTCTTTTTTTATTCCTTTTTTAGGAGTAACAAACTTTGTATTAACTGTACTACTAAGTAAATCTATATTTAATTCATCACTAACAATTATTTCTTTTGGTATTTCATGTCTTAAATAAAAAGATGCAATATAATATTCTAATTCTTCTAATTCATCAGTAACACTAAATATTTCATTTTTACTACCTACAAGTTTACCATTTCTTAGATAAAATATATTTATTGAAGCATATCCATCTTTAATATAATAACCAATACAATCACGATTAACTAAATCATGTAATTCAACTTTTTGTTTTTCAATTATATAATCAATATATTCTAATTCCTGTTTTAATTCTAAAGCCATCTCAAAATTCAAATTTTTACTATATATATTAATTTTTTCCATAATCTTAGCTTTTAAAACTTTATCATTTCCTCTTAAAAAACTAAGTATTTCATCTTCCATCTGTTTAACTTTATCAGTATCAAGTATTTTAGAACAATAACCTAAACATTCACCAATATGATAGTATAAACATACTTCCTTAGGATTACCTTCACATTTTTTTAACGGATATAATCTATTTAATAAATTAACTATTCTTCGTGCTGCATATGCATTTGGATAAGGTCCAAATAAAAGTTTGCTATCTTTTTTCTTAATATTTAAATATCTTGATATTTTTAACTTAGGATAAGGTTTAGAAATATATTCAATATAAGGATAACTCTTATCATCACGAAGCATAATATTATATTTAGGATCATATTTCTTTATTAAATTAATCTCTATTAAAAAAGCCTCTGTTTCACTTGTCGCAATAATATATGTAAAATCTCTTATATCTTCAACTAAACGTTTAGTTTTGCCAAATTGAGTTCGATTAAAATAAGATGATAATCTTCTATGTAAATTTTTTGCTTTACCAACATAAATTATTGTACCATTTTCATCTAACATTTGATATGAACCTGGCAAATTTGGTACTAAAGATAATTTTTCTTTTATAATAGGTAGCATTTTATCAACCCCTTACTAATTAAATTATAGAGTATTTTTAATTATTTTGCTATAATTATTTTGGTGTTTAAAATGAAACTTATTAATCAAAATGAAATAATTATTAAAAAATCACGATTTATTTCTTTAATGTACGAAATATCTTCTAAAGAAGATGTCAATAATGTATTAGAAGCATTAAAAAAAGAACATAAGAAAGCAAGACATTTTCCTTAT
Organism: uncultured Bacilli bacterium; assembly: GCA_944373095.1. GTDB lineage: Bacteria > Bacillota_I > Bacilli_A > RF39 > UBA660 > CAG-605. The sequence continues at coordinate 14,118 of CALWAK010000003.1, read as the reverse complement.
GCTTATAAACTTAATAATACAGCTAAAAAAAGTGATGATAAAGAGCCAAGTGGAACTGCTGGCTTACCTATATATAATATTATTGAAAGAAATAATTTAAATAATATACTTATTATTGTAATAAGATATTTTGGCGGTGTAAAACTAGGTGCTGGTGGTTTAATTAGGGCTTATTCTTCGGCAGCTGCTAATCTTTTAGAAAAAAATAGTTCCCAACATAATTAGTATTAAAATGTTTTAATATTTATCTTATTTTTTTTGATTTAAACAATCCATTTTTATTAGTAATTTAAAATAATTCTAACTTCAAATAATTAAATGTATTTTTTAGTTAAAACTTTAGTCTTCTCTGCTTCTAAATAAGCTCGTAATTCACTTGTATCTTTTCTAAAGTGGTTGATTAACTCATTATTATCAACACAATGACTAATTCCACAAGTTCTTATTTTTAAAAGTTCTTCAGCGGAAAAAGGAACTTTTTTTGTCATATAAAGCAACTCGATTGCTTTTTCCATTTTAGTTAAAATTTCTTCAGGTGTACCAGAGTAATGTTTAAAATCAAATAAAGCTGGAACTCTCATATCATAAAATCTATTATCACTATTATTTTTATCGATTATTAGCTCATTAATTCTAAAACTAGTAGGATCAAAAATATAAAAACCATTGGAAGATACAAAAGTTTCGGCATGATTTAGTAAAGGTTTATTAATAACATCTTCACAAGAAGTCACGTTTGAATAAGAAATATTTCTAGCAATAAATTCATTTTTTGGTAATGCAATAATATCATTATTATCAACATAGGTTCCTATTGTTAAATATTTGGCACATGGTTCTAGTTCCCTCAATAACTCTGTAAAATGACTAGCAATATTTCTACATACCCCACCACCTAAAATTATAGTAAACCCTGAAAGTTTATCAAGTGGTTCTGATTCGATATGTTCACTATATATAAATTTATTATTATTCGATAATAATCCATTCCATAATAAATAATAATATATTGCAAAATAAGTTGAAATTTTGGAATCATTACCAGCTAAATTTCTTATTAACATAGCCTATTTTAATATTAATAATTTATAAGTATTATAAATATTACTATTCATAAGTTTTTGTTTTACTTTATCCTCATTTTTTAAAATAGATAAATACTTCTCACGATTTAATTCTATAAACACTTTACTACTAGCATTACTCATGATTGTCCCCCTTGTATTGGTATAAATTTTAAATTAAAACCAGAAATATGTCAAGTAATTAATAAAACCAACTATAAAACATATATTTTTATATATAACATAAGCTAATAAATGAATTACAAAATTTTATAATTTATCTAAAAAAATACTTAATTTAAAAATAAAGCAATACTATAATGATTTATTTTTAACAATACTAAAAAAATATAATAGGTAAATAAGATTACAACTTTGCCATTAAATGAAAAAGAATGATAAATCCATCTTTAGTATGCCTTAAGGTTTAGGAAAATAAAAAAATGATGAAAATATTCACCATTTTTTATTTTGCAGAACTTACTTGATTCATAACTTCTTCAGCAAAGTTTTCTTCTTTCTTTTGAAGGCCTTCACCTACAGCATAGTAAATTACATTTACAATGCTACCGCCATTATTTTTAACGTATGTTTTAACATCTACATCGCTATCTTTAATAAATTCTTGATCTTCTAAGCAAATTTCTTTGAAATATTTCTTTAAGCGACCTGCAACCATTTTTTCAGCAATATCAGCAGGTTTTCCTTCTTTAATTGCATCATTTTTAATACGTTCTTTTTCTTCCTCAACTTCAGTTTCTGGAACATCAGATTCAAAAACATATTTTGGTTTCATAGCAGCAGCTTGCATTGCTACATCTTTAGCAACCTCAGCGTTTGCACCAGAAAGTGTTGCAATAGCAGCAATTTTTCCACCCATATGTAGATAATAGCCAAATGCTTCATCATCATTTTTTTCAACAACTTCAAATCTACGGAAAGATAATTTTTCGCCAATTTTAGCTGTTTTAGAAATAATATAATCAGCAACTGTACCATCTTCTACAGTAAGTTTATTTGCCTCATCTAATGTTTTAGCATCGCTATTTAAAATAGCTTTACCAATAACATCTACCATATTTTTAAACTCTTCATTTTTACTAACAAAATCAGTTTCAGAATTAATTTCTAAAATAACAGCTTTATTACCATCAACATAAACATTAGCTAATCCTTCAGCAGCAATTCTAGATTCTTTTTTTACAGCTTTTGAAATGCCTTTTTCTCTAAGCCATTTCATAGCTTCATCAATATTACCATTAGTAGCTTCTAGAGCATGTTTGCAATCTAACATTCCTGCCCCAGTAGCTTCTCTTAATTCTTTTACTAAGCTTGCATTCATAATAAAATCCTCCTATATTAGTCTTTTAATGCTTCAATTAAGTCATTTCTTTTCATTGAAGAATAACCTTTAATTTTCTTAGATTTAGCAAGTCCTTTTAATTCATTTAATGTTTTAGATTCTAATTCATCTTCTTTGCGCATTGCTTCTAATTCTTTATTTTCAGTTTTTTCTTCTTCAGAATCAACTTTTTTAGCTTTTGGAGCTTCTTCAGTTACATAGTCAACTACTTCTAATCCATTTGCTTCACAAATAGCGTTTGTTAAAGCTCCTAAAACTACTTTTACAGCACGAACAGCATCATCATTTCCTGGAATTACATAATCAACATCATCTGGATCACAGTTAGTATCAACGATACCAAATACAGGAATATTTAACTTTCTTGCTTCTCTTATAGCATTATATTCTTTTTTAGGATCAACTATAATCATTGCTTGTGGTAATTTATTCATTTCTCTAATACCACCAAGTAATTTATTTAATTTTTCATATTCTTTCTTTATTTGAATAACTTCTTTTTTAGGTAGTACATCAAATGTACCATTTTCTTCCATCTTTTCAATTTCTTCTAAACGTTTAACTCTTCTTCTTATTGTTCTAAAATTAGTTAATGTTCCACCTAACCATCTTTCAATTACATAATAAGATTTAGAACGTGTTGCACATTCAATAGATGCTTCTTGAGCTTGTTTTTTAGTACCAACAAATAAGAAAGTACCTCCATTTTTAGCAATCTCACTAATTTTTTCGTAAGCCTTTTCCATACAACTTACAGTTTTTTGTAAATCAATGATATAAATATCATCTCTTGTTGTGAAGATATACTCCTTCATTTTTGGATTCCATCTTTTAGTCTGATGACCAAAATGAACCCCAGCTTCTAATAAATTACTAATAGAAACTACAGCCATTAAAAATCCCTCCTTCGTTTAACTTCTATATATCGTTAAAACAAGAAAAGCCACCTCTTCGGCACTCGGATTTCCTCTAGATATATATGAATATTTGGTTTTTAAAGCCACTGCTATTGTATCAAAAATTCTTTATGTTTACAATAAAAAGTTCTACTTTTAATAGAACTTTTAATATTCGATTTCTACCATATCATCTTGGTTTAATAGAAAAGCATTCGCATCATCGATATCAATATGTAATTCTTTATAAGCTTCTTTAGATACTTTAAAGCATCCTTCCATTACTCCACCCTTATCATTATTTACATAAATTTTTACCTTTTGTTTATCTTTAATATTTAAGCTTTTAGCCTCTTCTTCAGTAATATGAATATGGCGATTTGCTAATATACAGCAATTTAAAGTAACACTACCTTCTGGTCCAATTAAAGTTACCTCAGCTGCGCCATCTATTTCTCCACTATTTCTAACTGGAGGATTAACGCCTAATTTATAAGCATCACTTTTAGAAACTTCAACTTGAGTATAACTTCTTAAAGGTCCCAACACTCTAACTTTTTCAATTTTATTTTTAGGTCCCTCAATAGTTATTACCTCTTCAGCTGCAAATTGTCCCGGTTGCTTTAATGCTTTTTTTAAAGTTAAATCCTCTTTATTAAATAATTTTTTATAAACTTCTTTAGTTAAATGACAATGTCTATTTGACACTCCTACTTCTATTTTCATTTTCTTCCCTAACCTTTGATAAGATTATATCATAATTATTTAATAAGCGTTCATTTTTTGGCGATATTTTTAACGCTTTTTTTACATAGTAAAGTGACTTTTTATAATTTTGCTTTTCATACTCAACTATGGATAATAAATCATAAGCTGTATGATCAAAAGTAAAAATTTCATTTATATAACTGTGATTATTCATAGGTATTTTTAAAGCTTTTCTTACTAACTTTTCAACTTCCTTATAATCTCGTAATGTATACATTAATAAAGCTTTTTCCATATAAGCGTCTCTTAAATATGGTGCCTCTTTTATAGCTTTATCTAACCACATTTTTGCCTCTTCATATCTGCCTAAATTAGTATAAGATCTTGCAATAAAACGCATTGAAGCACATCTTTCGTCTCTCCAGGTTGCCCTTTTTAATCCAAGATGTTTAATAAGAGTATCTATTGCCTCATTCCATCTTCCATAATACATGTATTCACGGCCTAAATAATGAACATTACGATCGTCTTCCGGCTCTTCTTTTACAGAAAGTTCTAAAAGAGGTAAATAAGAACTTCTAGATTTTGTAGCATCCGGATAGTGATTTAGTACAATATCATCAGTTGTTAAAAATTTCTCTTCGCCTTCATAAAATAAAACTTCATGCACTGGATGTATCCATTTAAAATTATCATGTGAATGAATTTTTTCACTATAAAAACTTACTATTGGGTTTCCAAGTTCATCTAAACTCCAATTATAAATATATCTTAATCTGGTTGTTCCAGGTTGCCAAATTTCTTCTAATTTTTTTCGCCAACCAGGCAAAAATATTTCATCTAAATCAACGCAAACGAGAATATCTGCATCTTTTGGCACTAAATCTAATGAAGCATTTCTAGCAACATCAAAACGCCATGGATCAATTTTTTGTGTTTTAACATGCACGCCTAAATTAGATAGAAGCTCTACTGTTTTATCAGTAGAGCCAGTATCTAAGACATAGATTTCATCTGCTTCCTTCATTGATTCATACCAGCGTTTTACGTGCTTTTCCTCATTTTTTGATATAGCATAAACAACAACTTTATACATTTTTAAACTCCTTTATTACGGACCGGTTGGACCCGTTGGACCCGTTGGACCGGTTGGACCCGTTGGACCTTCTGGACCGGTTGGGCCTGTTGCGCCTTCAGCTCCGGCTGCACCTTCTGGACCTGTTGGACCCGTTGGACCTGTTGCACCTTCAGCTCCGGCTGCACCTTCTGGACCGGTTGGACCGGTTGGACCGGTTGCGCCTTCTGTTCCAGCTAAACCTTGTGCACCGGTTGGACCGGTTGGACCTGTTGCACCTTCAGCTCCGGCTGCACCTTCTGGACCGGTTGGACCGGTTGGACCGGTTGCGCCTTCTGTTCCAGCTAAACCTTGTGCACCGGTTGGACCGGTTGGACCTGTTGCACCTTCAGCTCCGGCTACGCCTTCTGGACCTGTTGGACCGGTTGGACCGGTTGGGCCTGTTGCACCTTCTGTTCCAGCTGTACCTTCTGGACCAGTCGGACCAGTTGGGCCTTGTGGAATAACAAAGCTTAATGTATATCCAGTTGGACTTTGGGTTAATGTTACAGATGCATTAGTTCCAGGAGCTCCTGTAGTTACTTCGCCTATTGCAAATGTTGGTATTGTTCCGGTTGGACCTGTTGGGCCTGTTGCTCCAGTAGCACCGGTTGGCCCTGTTGGGCCCGTTGAACCGGTTGGACCGGTTACTCCAGTAGCTCCTGTTGGACCTTGTGGGCCTGTTGGACCGGTTGCACCTGTTGGACCGGTTGGACCTATTGCACCGGTAGCACCTCTAGCACCAGTTGGACCTGTTGGGCCACCGCTTGGGCCGGTTGGACCTGTTGGACCTGTTGGGCCTGTTACTCTAGCAATTTGTAATAATCTATCTATATCTAAACAACATCCTGAATTAAATTTTCTATTCATTTAAAACCTCCCTTATATAATTTATGAAATTAAAATAATAAGTACCACAATAAAAATGGATAAATATTTAATTATTTAGAGAAATAAAATGTTAATATAACGTAAAATAATTAATACTAATTGAATTACATATGTTATAATTAGTTAAGAGGAGAGATAAAATGAATAATAATTTAAAAAAAGGTATCTGTTTAGCATTATGTAGTTTAATGCTATTAAGTGGATGTGGCGCTAAAACAATTCCTAAACTAGAAAATGGTGAAGAAGCTGTTGCTACATTAAAAGATGATACAAAAATAAGTATTAATGATTTATATAATGAATTAAAGGAAAAATATGGTTTAAAAGCAATAATATCTTTAATAGATAAAGTTATTTTAGAAAAAGAGTTTCCAAATGATTTAGAAGACGCAAAAGAACAAGCTAAAAAAACAATGGAACAATTAGAAGCTAGTTACGGTGAAGATTTACTAAGTGCTATTCAATACTATACTGGTTATGCTACATTAGAAGAATATGAAGAATACTTATATATAAGTAATTTAGAAAATAAAGTATTAACTAATTATGCAAAAGATAAAATTACTGAAAGTGATATAAAAGATTATTATAAGAATGAAATTAAAGGTGATATAAAAGTTTCTCATATTCTATTTACTGTAAACTATGATTCTGATGCTACTACTGAAGAAAAAGATAAAGCAAAAGAAGAAGCTAAAAAGAAAGCTGAAGAAGTATTAAATAAATTAAAAGAAACTAGTAAAGATAATATTGCAACTAAATTTAGTGAATTAGCTAAAGAATATAGTGAAGATGATTCTACTAAAGATGATGGTGGAGATTTAGGTTTTATTAACACTGATACTTTGGGAACTAATTATACAGAATTAACTGAAGAAGCATATAAACTTGAAGATGGTGAATATAGTGGAATCGTTGAAACTGAGTTAGGTTATCATATTGTTTTAAGAACTGAATCTAAAGAAAAAGCAAGTTTAGATGATGTTAGAGATACAATAATAGATGCACTAGTAGCAGAATATACTTCTGAACATCAAGATGCTTATATCAAATCAATGCAAGAATTAAGAAAAAAATATGATTTAGATATAATTGATAGTGATCTAGACCAAAAATATACTGAATATATTCAAAATGCATTATTAGAAGCACAATCTAATAGTACTAATGAATAAAAACTGCTAAGGTTTATAATAAGCCTCAGCAGTTTTTATTTTTAAGAATTACATTTTTTATATCTTCATAATTAAATCCTTTAGATAATAGCTTTTTAATTATATTATATTCTAATTCTTTAGAACTATATTTTTTACATAAACTATTATAAATTTTATTATATTCTTTTTCTATTATTTCATCTTCATTACTACTAGTAATATTTTCTAAACAATTATTAATTAAAGTACGTTCATAACCTAAGTTTATTAATTCATTTAATATTTTATTTTTTAAATAATTAATACTATATTTATTATTACATCTACTCTTTTTATCGATATATTTAATAATTCTATCTTCCCAAATATTTAAATCAATATTATCTAAATGATTTATAATTTCTTCTCTATTAAAATCTAAATTTAATAATTCATTTAATATTTTATTATATCCCTTATTACTTAATAGAAGACTATCATTAATATAACTAGATATATATAATTTATTATTTAAATAATTATTTTTAATTAATTTGTTTATTACATAATCTATTATATCTTTATCATAGTTATTTAAATATTTTATAATTTCTTTTTTACATCTTAATTTAGTATTAATATATTTTAGTGCTTTATTATAAGCTTCTTCATATATATTATCTTTTAAAATACTATTTAATTCTGTAGTATCTATATTTTTTTTTAGTAATAAATCATATTTTAGAATAACATCTTCATATAATAAATATTTATTATCATCTAATATAATTTCATATCTATTATCTTTCTTTTTTATATATTTTATAATTTTCATAAATACACCAAATTTATATTATCATCAATAATAATTACTGACAATAAAAAAGACACTAATTACTAGCATCTTCATTATTATCTTCACTAATACTATCTATACCTTCAAAATTAGTATATGGGTTTACTCCTATTGTAGGAACTTCAAAAGTTGGAACTTCCTTGTCCTCTTTGTCAGTTTCTAACTCACTTAGTAACTTATCTATTGCTAATGTACTATAATTATCTTCTTTATCTATATCATTAGACTGAAATATATTTTGATCAAATATATTAGCATTATCTACTACATCTTCTAAAGAAGTATTATTAACATTATCCTCTTCTAAAGAAGTATTATCACTAAGATCATCTATAACAACATCATTAGTATTTTCAATAATATTATCTACTACAGCTTCTTTAGTATCACTATCTTCATTTGTAGCATTTGATAAATTAATATCTTCTAAATTATTATTTTCTATAATACTTTCTTCATTACTTAAATACCTTTTTATATCTTCTTTTATTATAGATAATCTATCATACTTAGCATTTATTTCATCAAACATATCTTTTTCTTTTTCAGTTATTTCGGTTAATAAATTATTTAATTTATTAAGTTTTTCAGATAAATAATTCTTAGTATTACTTATATAACTATTATAACTATCTATATCTTTATAATCATCTAAAGTAGTATTATATTGATTAGAAGTTGTAATATATTTAGATAATAACTTATAATATAATTCATCTAATAATTCTATTATAATATCCTTATATTTATTAGATAACTTAGAATTATTTTTAGAAATAGTATATTTTTGACTTAAACTTAAATACTTAGAATTAATTAAATTTAAGAAATTAATATCTTTATCTTCTAAATTAGTAGCAAAATATTCTTCCCATACATTACGTTCAAAAGGAACATTAAATAAATTATTACTTTCTACATTAGTTTTTATATATTTAGTATCAAAGCCATCATTATAAAGACTAAGAGATTTATTTAATATATTTATTAGTAATTCAATATAATTAACTTTTTTATCAGCATCTATTAGTAATAAACTATTAGCTATTTCTAAGTTATCACTAGCAGTTATTTTAATTACTGGACATTTAATATCTTCTAATATTTTATTAAATTCTTCTAATAAATTATTAGTTGTAATATTATCCTTAACTTTAATAGGATATATTAAAGAATCATAAACTTGTTTTTGATTTAAATAATTTTGTTCAATAACTGATGGTGTTAATTCATCAACTAACTTTTCTCTATATTTAGCTATATTCATATTTTCTAATTCTAATATAATAGAATTTATTTCACTTATCTTACTATTAGTATAAGCAAGTTCTTTATTAATTTTTTCTAAATATTTATAAGTATTACTATCAGTTAAACTTAGTTCATGAATCATATTACGATATCTAACTACTTCATTAGTAAGTTCAATAGTCATATCAAGTATTCCATGGTTAACATCATGTTCAATTTGTTTTATTTTACTTTTTAATTCTTCAATTTTAACTTTATTTTCTCTATAACCACTAGACTTATTTAAACTAATATATGTTACTTCTAATTTTCTTTTTTTATTAATTAAAACTTGTAAATCAACAGTATAACTATCTAATTTTTCTTGACGAGCAAGTTCTATTTTAGCATCATTAGCATTTTTAATAGCATCTAAACAAACATTAATTATTTCATTTCTTATATCATCATATTTTTTTATAATAGATAATCTTTCATCATTTAAATTACTTAATGAATTCATTAATTCATCTATTTTACTTTTAAGAATTTCTAATTCTTTATCAGATGCTAAAGTTTTTCTAGAAAAATCTAATTGTTTTTTTAAATCTTCTATTTCTTTAGTAATATCATTTTCTTTATAACTAATTTCATCTAGTTCTAATTGTTCATCCATTACTTTATCATAATTTCTTAACATATCTATAATACTTCTTATTTCACTAATAGATAAATTGTTAGTTACAAGGGTTCTTAACTCCTCTTCATTCATTTTAAATAAATTATCAATTTTATTTTGTACACACATATAATACCCTTCCTATCCTTTTTATATTATCTAATAAACAATAATATTTTTCAAGATAATTTTTATCTACTTCTTGATTCTTGTTCAATATTATTTAAATAACTGTTTAACATTACCTCTTTTAATCTTAATTCATTTTCTATAATTCTTAATTTTTTTAAAAATAATTCTTCTTTCTCTTGATTTAAAAATTTTTGATATCTATTTAAAAGAATACCTCTTAGTTTTTCTACTTCATTTAAAGCAATAGCAATACCAGTATCATCATTACTTTCATTTAATAAATATGTTACATATTTTAATAATTTATTAAATCTTTTATTAAATTTTAAAGTTAAAATAGAATCAATCATTTTAGGATCTACTACAGTAATATGATTCACTTTTATTAAAGTTTTATTTTTTTTAGGATTAAATTCATATCCATTAAAATAATTATTAGAACTAAATATCTCTTTTTTACCATTTTCTCTATGTAAATAAAAGTTCACATTACTACCTCCCTTTTTCTAATAAGTCTGGTCTTCTTTCCATTGTTTTTTCTATTCTTTTTTTATTTCGCCATTCATCAATTTTTTTATGATCTCCACTAAGTAATATGTCAGGTACTTCTAATCCTCTATACTCTCTAGGTCTAGTATAAGTTGGATAATCAAGTAAATTATCCGTAAATGACTCACTATCTAATGACTCTTTATTTATCGCACCATCTACTAATCTAGTAATTGAATCAGTTATAACACAAGCTGCAAGTTCCCCACCTGTTAAAATATAATCACCTAAAGATATTTCCATGTCACATAAAGTTCTTATCCTCTCATCAAAGCCTTCATAATGACCACAAATAATAATAATATGACTCTTATTTAAACTTAAATCTTTAGCAACACTTTGGTTATATTTTATTCCATCAGGAGTAGTTAAAATAACAAATGATTCAGGTGTTTTAATATCATCTAAACATTCAAATATAGGTTCACATCGTAAAACCATACCAGCACCACCACCATATGGTGTATCATCAACTTGGCTGTTAGATAACTTAGAATATTCTCTAAAATTTATAACATTTATAGTAACTAACCCTTTATCAATACTTCTTTTTATAATAGATTCATTTAAAAAGCCTTTTACCATATCTGGAAATAAAGTTAATATATCTATTCTCATAATACCAAATCCCTTACATTTAAAACATATATAATGCCTAATTTATAATCAATATCCTTTATATAATAATCATTAATAGGTATATAAAAATTCTTACTACCTTTTATATATAATACTTTATTTCCATTAAAATCATAATAATCAATTACTTTCCCATAAGTAATATTATTTTCAATAACTTTAAAACCTATTAAATCATTTAATACATATTTATTATTTAATACTTCTCTTTTACTATATATAGATAATCCTTTATATTTTAATACTTCATTTATATTATTATATCCTTTAAAAGTTATTAAATCATATCCTTTATGTACTCTATAAGTATTAATAGTTTCTTTAAGTTTATTATCTCCTATAAATACTTCATTACCTTCTTTAAATACACTTTCTTTTTCTAAAAAATCACTTAGTATTTTAACTTCTCCTTTAATACCAAAAGTATTAATTATTTTACCTATATAAACATATTCACTCATAATCCATCTTACTCATTTCATACATAATAATAGAGGCCGCTACTGAAGCATTTAATGATTCAGTTTTTTTATTCATCGGAATATAAATATTTTTATCTATTTTAGTTTTTATTTCATCACTTATTCCCTTACCTTCATTACCAATAATTATAGCAAATTTATCAGGATATTTAAATTCAGATACATTTATTCCATTTACTACATTAGTACCAATTATTAAATAGTTATTTACTTTTAATTCATCAATAAACCTACTTAAATTCTTACGCATACAATCAACTTGAAAAAGCATACCTTCACTAGCACGGATAACCTTATCATTATATAAATCTACGCAGTTATCCCCTAGTACTACTGTATCAATATTAAAAGCACTAGCACTTCTTATAATTGTCCCTAAATTACCAGGATCTTGAATATTATCAAGAAGTAATAATCTTTTATTATAATTATATGGTTCATATTTTTTTACTACCCCAATATATTTACTATTAGATATAAAACTTAATTTTTTCATAACATTTAAACTTACATAAGTTTTAAGTACATCAATATCTAAGTCTTCACCATCTAAAATAATAACTTCTAATAATAATCCACATTTATTTGCTTCTTCAATTAAATGTTTAGTTTCTACTAAAAAAAGATTTTCTTCATCACGATACTTTTTCTCTTTTAATTTACATAAATTTTTTATTTTTTTATTATCTGTACTAGTTATTACTTCCATAATCCACCTTCTAAAAAATTATATCATTAAAAATTTTATAAGTAAATTTAAAGTAAGAAAAATTAATTACCTTTTATATAACCGATTTACAAAATAAAATACAGTATATGCTTTAAAAATATACTGTATTTTATTATTAATTTATCTTCCTTTTCTTTGGTTATCAATATATTCTGGTATATGTGTAAGTAATGCTTCTTTTTCAAATGGAGTTAAAACATAATCTGGTTTTAAACAATTATCTTTATCAAAAGCCTCTGTGTAAGGTGCACTTAATTTTTTCATCGCACTCATATAAGCAGAGCCATATTTTGCTTGACAATAATCTTGATAATTTTTATATTCTTGTTCATTCGTCATATAAAGTAATCTCCTCTCACATAAATATTAACAAATAATCCTTATTTTGCAATTAATTACTTCAATCTTTTATTTCTATTAAAATAATTTATTGCAGCTTCTACCTCTAAATCTCTATTATTTAAAATATCTAGAATAGTATTTGGAACATATAAATCTGGTTGTAAAATAATTGGCTCTAGTAAATATCTTTTATCTTTAAAATAATCAGAAAAAGTATCTTTTTCAAAACCATGACATACAAAATTTTCATCATATAACCAATATGTAGAACTTCTTTTTACAGATAAGCCTAAATCCTTTAATAAATAGCTTCCTGGATTATTACCAAAACAATTTAGAGAAGCACTTATATTGCTTCCAATAGAATACCCACCAATATTTTTTAAATCTACATAAGCCATTCTACCACTAGAAAATACCCGTTCATTAACTAATATAACAATATTTTTATCCTTTAAGAATTCAATTAATGGTTTTATTATTGATGAATCTCCCCCACTATTGTTTCGTAAATCAATTATATAGTTATCTGTATCTTTAATTTCTTTTAACTTACTAATTAAATTTTGCATCCCAGTTGCATTTAGACATGAATTGTAATGAACTATAACAATATTATCTATTATTTCAAAAGAATAATTATCTACTTTCTTTTCGATAATAGGACTATATTCTTTTTTAAATCAATAGTTACTTCTTTTATTTCGTTATTATATAATACCTTAAAAACTAACTTATCTATATTACTAGATATACTAGGTAATGATTTTAATATATCTATATTTCTTAACATATCTTCTTCTTGAACTAATAAATATTCATTAGTAGAATAACATATAATACTTTCTAACTCTTTTAATATAACTTCTATACTAATACCATTTATTTCTAAAACACAAGAACCAATAAAGTTATCAATACCTAAAGATTGATTTATAATATAAACTTTACTATCATATACTTTAAATTTAATTGGTATATACTTATTATTAAAAAAATTTATCTTAGTATGAGAATCATATTTACTTAACATATATTTTATTAATTTATTTCCAATATAATAAATATCATATCTATCATAATAATCCTTATTTAATGCTTCTAGTATCTTAAGTGATAATTCATCTTTATTATGAAAAAAATATAAACCAGGATGACCAGTAAATACTTTATTATCAATTTTAATTATACCATGATCTATAAAAGCAAATATACTTTTTAATATCTTTATTATGGCAATCGCATAAAAAATAATAATTAAATTATGATAAAATGTATCTTTTATATAAAAAATCATGTATTCTTAT
>CALWAK010000002.1 GCA_944373095.1 uncultured Bacilli bacterium | reverse complement strand
AATTTTACGCTGAATTTCGCTCTTTTCATGACTTTCTAAAATATAATATACTTTAGAAATTCTAGCTGCTTTAATAACTTCCAAACACATATCGCATGGTTTTAAAGTTGTTATTAAAAAACATTCATTTAAACGAAAATCTTTCATTTTTTTTTCGGCATTAATTATTGCATTTATTTCCGCATGACCAATTACTTTATTAGTTTTATGTCTGGTATTGTATCCTTTACCAATTATTTTGCCATTAAAGATAATAATCGCGCTAACAGGAATGTCACCATTTCTTAATGCTTTTTTTGCTAAAGTATATAAAAATTCAATATATTCTTCCATAAATACACCTAAAAAAAGTGCACACAAGCATTGATAATTATGGCTGCTACATTCCTGTTCTGACCAGTTTCTTATTTACTTGTTGCACAGAAATTATATTAACATAAAAAAAATAATATTTCAATGTTTTTTGAACGAACATTTGTTCAACTTAAACATGTTTCACGTGAAACATCTATATATTTATAATATATTATAATTATTTTAGTTAAATTTAATAATGCAATAATAAAACATTTATAAATTTAATATTATAACAACGTTTCACGTGAAACATTGTTATAATATTAGTTATAAAAATTATATATAAAGAAAAAATTATAGAAAAATATAATTAGAAAATTTTAAATATCTTTGTTAAAAACTAATATTTATTTGTAGTAATTTAATATTAATGTTTCACGTGAAACATTAATATTGTAAATATAATAATAAATCTATTAAATAAAATTTTGTTAATATTAATAATTAAATATCAAGAAACAACCTATGTTTCACGTGAAACATAAGCATAATTAACATTTTATGCAATATATTTAGATATAACTATACAGCTTAAATATTTGCCAGTAATGTTTCACGTGAAACATTACTATATTTAGTGTTATTTAATGATTAAATTATATATAAGTTCTTTTATTTTAAATTGTTGAAATTTAAACAATATATACACAAT
The DNA here is from genome assembly GCA_944373095.1 of uncultured Bacilli bacterium. GTDB lineage: Bacteria > Bacillota_I > Bacilli_A > RF39 > UBA660 > CAG-605. The sequence continues at coordinate 51,133 of CALWAK010000002.1, read as the reverse complement.
GTTTCACGTGAAACATTATGTATATTTATATAAATATTTTTAAAAAAAGAAATACTTAATTTATAAATATAATAGTTATTAATCTTAATATGTTTTACGTAAAACATATTAAGATTTAAAAATTTATTAGTATTAAAAATATTTCCATAAAAATTTAATTTTTTTTAATTTATTAATATTAAAAAACAATGTTTCACGTGAAACATTGTTATTCATTATCATTAACAATTGAATTTATTAAAGATATTGTTGAAACTTTTTGTGAATCTTTTAAATTTATTAATCTTAGACCTTGAGTAGCTCTACCTAAATTAGAAACTTGATTTAATGGCATTCTCATTATAGTTCCAAAGTCTGTTATTATAATAAGATCATTATCAGGTATAACTAACTTAAACGCTTTAAGATTACCATTTTTTTCAGTTATATTTAAAGCTTTTACGCCTTTTGACCCACGTTTAGTTTCTCTAAACATGCGAACATTTGTTTGCTTGCCATATCCGTTTTCAGTAACAATTAAAATGGAATCATCATCATTTACAACTTCTGCACCAATACAAAATGAGTCATTATGCAATTTAATTCCTTTAACCCCTGAAGCTGTTCTTCCCATTTCTCTAATTTCTTTTTCATTGAAACGGACCATATTACCATTGCTTGCAGCCAATAAAATTTCATTATTACCAGTCGTTTTTCTTACAGAAATAAGCTCATCATTTTCTTTTAAGGTTATACTTATTTTTCCATTTTGCCTAATATTTTCAAATTCACTAATACTAGTTTTCTTTACAAGTCCATTTTTAGTAGCAAAAAGTAAATATGTATTTTCATCATCTTTGCAAATTTTTATAACACTATTAACCATTTCATCTTTCTCAATTTGTAATAAGTTAATAATTGGAATTCCTTTAGATTGGCGGCCAAATTCTGGAACTTCATAGCCTTTTAAACGATAAACTTTTCCTTTATTTGTAAAAAATAACACATAATCATGGGTAGACAAAGTAATTAAATGTTCAACAAAATCATCATCATTCATTGTCATGCCTTTAACACCAACCCCACCACGATTTTGACTCTTAAATGTATCTGAAGTGGTTCTCTTGATATAACCTTTATTAGTTAATGCAATAATAATTTCTTCATTTGGAATTAATGATTCGTCTTCTATATAATCAATAGCAGTCATATCAATATCAGTTCTTCGCTCATCGCCATATTTAGATTTAATTTCTAGTAATTCCTTTTTAATAATTTCATAAATTTTCCTATCACTCGATAGTATTTCTTTTAAATTAGAAATTTCTTTTAATAGCTCGTTTAACTCTTCTTCAATTTTTGATCTTTCTAAACCGGTTAATCTACGTAACTTCAACTCAAGTATAGCATCAGCTTGAACTTCATCTAAACCAAAATTTTGTGATAACTTTGTTTTTGCTTCAACATCAGTTTCAGCATTTCTTATTATTTTAATAACCTCATCTAAGTTATCTAAAGCTATTTTATAGCCCTCTAAAATATGAACTCTTCTTTCTGCTTTATCTAAATCAAATTTTGTACGACGATATATAACTTCTCTTTGAAAATCAATATATTTTGAAATAATTTCATATAAATTAAGTGTTCTAGGTTTTTGTTGATCTAACATTAAAAAATTTATACCAAAAGTAGTTTGTAATGATGTATGTTTATATAAATTATTTAATATAACATTTGCATTTGCATCTTTTTTTAAATGAACCACTATTCGTGTACCATTTTTTAAAGACGTTTCATCATGCAAATCAACAATTCCGTCAATTATTTTATCCCTTGCTAATTCAGCAATCTTTCTTTTTATATCCCCCTTATTTACTTGATATGGAATATCTGTAAAAACAATTTGCTGTTTGCCATTATTTTCTTGAATCTCCGCATGAGATCTAATGGTAACAGTTCCACGCCCAGTTTCATAAGCTTGCTTAATCCCTTTATTTCCTAAAATAGATGCTCCAGTTGGAAAATCTGGACCTTTTATATACTTCATTAACTCTTCTATTGTAATATCCTGATTATCTATATAAGCAACACAACCATCAATGACTTCTCCCAAGTTATGAGGAGGAATATTCGTTGCCATACCTACAGCAATTCCCATAGTACCATTTACTAAAATATTTGGAAATCTACTTGGTAATACCTTAGGTTCTTTTCTAGTTTCATCAAAATTATCATCAAAATCTATTACATTTTTATTAATATCCCTTAATAATTCTAAAGATATTTTAGATAAACGCGCCTCAGTATAACGATATGCAGCTGGGCCATCACCATCTATACTACCAAAATTTCCATGACCATCTACTAACATATAACGGTAACTAAAATCCTGCGCTAATCTTACAAGCGCATCATAAACAGATGTATCACCATGTGGATGGTATCTAGCCAAAACAGAACCAACTGTTGACGCACTTTTTCTATATGGCTTATCTGGAGTTAAACTATCTTCTAACATTGTATATAAAATTCTTCTATGAACTGGTTTCAAACCATCTCTTAAATCAGGTAATGCTCGTGATACTATAACACTCATTGAATACCTCATAAAAGATTTTTTCATTTCATCAACTATATTTCTTCCTTTAATATTATCCATTTTTACCACCTCCTAAACATCTAATTCCTGTACAAGGCCAGCATATTCTTCAATAAATTTTCTTCTAGGATCTACTTCCTCACCCATTAACACATTAAATACTGAGTCTGCTTCCATAGCGTCATCTAAAGATATACGTATTAAAGTTCGATTGTTTATATCCATTGTTGTTAAACAAAGTTCCTCTGGATTCATTTCACCTAAACCTTTATTTCTAGAAACTTCTGGTTTTACGTTAGCAGGTAATGTAGCTAAAAAAGCATCTTTTTCATCATCATCTAATACGTATTTAAAATTTTTACCATAAGTTATTTTATACAATGGGGGTTGCGCTACATAAACATGTCCTGTTTCCAAAATAGGCCTAAAGAAACGATAAAATAATGTTAATAAAAGTATTCTAATATGTTCACCATCTACATCTGCATCAGTCATAATAATTATTTTATCATATCTTAATTTACTAATATCAAAGTCTTCCCCAATACCAGTCCCAAAAGCAGTAATCATACTCCTAATTTCTTCATTTGAAAGTACTCTATCTAACCTAGCTTTTTCTACATTCAAAATTTTTCCTCTCAAAGGTAACACTGCTTGAGTTTTTGAATCTCTTCCACCTTTTGCTGAACCTCCTGCTGAATCTCCCTCAACTATAAATATTTCACATTCAGAGGCATTTTTACTTGTGCAATCAGTTAATTTTCCCCATTGATTTGATAAATCCAAACCTCCTTTTGTCTGTCTTTGCAACTCTCTAGCCTTTTTAGCAGCAATTCTTGCTCTAGATGCAGTTAAGGATTTTTCAACAATTTTTTTTGCAATTTCTGGATTTTCCATTAAATATCTTTCAAAACCATTGCTAAATACATCATCTGCTATCTTTCTAACTTCAATATTACCTAATTTAGTTTTAGTTTGACCTTCAAATTGTGGATCAGGATGCTTACATGAAACAATCATTGTAAGGCCTTCTCTAACATCCTCACCTGTTAAAGGGTCAGCATTATCTTTTATTAGTTTAACTTTTTTAGCATAATTATTAATAATTCTTGTTAAAGCTCTTTTAACACCATCTTCATGGGTACCACCTTCATGAGTATGAATATTATTTGTATAAGAATAAATGGCTTCATTGTATCCATCATTATATTGTAATGCAACTTCTACTAAAATATCATCTTCTCTACCCTCAACATATATAACATCTTGACTAATAGGAGTTCTATTTTTATTTAACATCTTAACAAATTCAATAATACCACCTTGATAAATGAAATCGTCCTTCTTAGCTTCTTCTCTTTCATCAATTAAAACAATCCTTAAACCTTTATTTAAAAAAGCAATTTCTTGAAGTCTTTTAGCAAGAATATCGTATTTAAAAATTGTAGTTTCTTTAAAAATTGTTGGATCTGGCTTAAATCTTACTGTAGAACCTGTTCTTTCAATATCACAATCTCCAATTATTTTTAATTCTGATACAGGATGACCTCCATTTTCAAATCTTTGATTATAAATATGCCCATCACGATATACAGTTACTTCTAACCAACTAGAAAGCGCATTTACAACAGATGCTCCTACACCATGTAGTCCACCTGATACTTTATAGCCACCACCACCAAATTTGCCACCAGCATGTAAAACAGTAAAAATTGTTTCTACAGTAGATTTCCCAGTTTTCGAATTAATTCCTGTAGGCATTCCTCGTCCATCATCTTTTACTGTTATAATATTTCCTTGCTCAACAACTACTTCAATATCATCACAATATCCTGCTAATGCTTCATCAACAGAGTTATCAACAATTTCCCATACTAAATGGTGTAAGCCAGCTTCACCTGTAGTACCAATATACATACCGGGTCTTTTTCTAACTGCTTCTAAACCTTCTAAGACTTGAATATCATTATCATTATAATCAGTATGACCAATTTCTCTCATTAAACTTCCTCCTCAATTTTTCCATTACTGCAATAAAAAATTTTACTTTTATTTTTAATATTATTATCTACTAAATCTATTTCTGTTGTCGTAATAAAGGTTTGAATATCATCATCTAACAAATTTAAAATATTTTTTATTTTTTCATTATCTAATTCACTAAATAAATCATCTAATATTAATATTGGACAAGTATTTTTATATTCTTTAAATAACATAATTTCGGCTAATTTATAAGATATAATAACATTCTTTTGCTGTCCCTCCGAAGCAAAATCCTTAAATAAATTACATTTATATTTAAATATAAAATCATCATGATGAATGCCAAAAGTTGTCTTACCACACAACATATCTTTCTGGTAACTTTTTATATAATTATTTTTAATTTCTTCAACTGTTAAATTACTAAAATTTGTAATATAGTCTATTGAAATATCACATACACCAGTTATTTTTTCATAAATTTTTTTTAATTTATTATTTATTGCATTTATAAACCACTTTCTTTTGGTAGATAATATTATACCATAATTTATTAATTTATCGGTTAAAATATTTAAATAATCAATAGATGAATTATTATTTATATACATAGTTTTTAAATAAGCATTTCTTTGTTTTAGTATTTTGTTATATAAATTTAAAACTTTTAAATAATCATTATCTAATTGAGAAATATCTAAATTTATTTTATCTCTCCTAATCTTTGGAGATTCCTTTATAAATCTTAAATCATCAGGATTAAACATAATAACATTAACTTTAGAAATATAATCACTAATTTTTCCTTCTTTTTTTTCATCAATTTTGACAATTTTACCATCCTCAGAAATAATTACCTGATAATTATGGTATATGTTATCTTTTATAGTTCCAGAAATCTTAGTTAAATTTTTACCATTCATTATTAAAACTTTTTCCAAAGATCCCCTAAAAGATTTAGTTAAAGCTAAAACATATATTGCTTCAACTAAATTTGTTTTACCACTACCATTTTTACCATAAATTAAATTGTTATTTAAGGAAAAAGACAAATTAAGATAATCATAGTTTCTAAAATTTAGTAATTTTAGATTAACTATTTTCATAAAAACTCCTTTTTACAAATACTCCAGTAAAAATAGATTTACCTAAAATTAATTATATCATAATTTTGTATATTTGTGGTTATTATATATTTATATATTATATTAAAAACAAAAAAAATCTATAGATTAGAATAGATTTTTTTCACAATTAAAATTTAGATAAAATATCATTTTTCTGATTTATTTTTCTATCTTTTAACATTAGATTTAATTTAGCAGAGCGTAATATTTGATTATCTAAAGAACCATAAGACAAAGGAATATTTACTTCTTTTCCTGATTTAAACTCTATTATTGTTCCATAACCATTTTCATCTTTTCTATAATTTTTAATATTATTAAAAGATAACCAACTACATATTCCTAATCTTGGAGAATTAGTAGGAAAAAATATTAGTTCTCTACTTTCTTCTACAATAACCGGTACTTTATGTGTTACACCAATTAGTGCAGTAGTACCTCTCTGTCTTCCACTTAAGCTGCTTCCAAAATATTCACAACTATTTTTCATGATACTAGTTGCATCATCTCTAACTTTTAAGACTCTTGTTTTCTCTAAAACAGTAGTTTCAAATTTACTGTTTGGAAGTAATGCTAATGTATCCTCATTAATCTCATACTCTTCTAAAATATCATCTATATCATTCATTAAATAATTCATTCCAATTCCCCCTTCTTTAATGAATATATCAAAAATATAACAAAAATTTTTGTCGAATTTTGTTGAAATTTGTCGAAAAAACAAATATTATTCAAAAAAAAAGAATCAAATGATTCTAATAAGTTTTTATCTGCAATATTAATTGAATTAAAGACTCATCTTCAGTTGATTTTATAACAATTGGTTTTACCTCGCCATTTAATAATATCAAAATTTGTTCATCTTTAAATGTTTTTAAAGCTTCTAACATATATTTAGCACTAAAAGATACATCTATATTATTATCATTATTACATTCAACATTAACCTTTTCTTCAACTTTGCCTATTTCAGATGCATATGAATTAATAATTAAGTTCTTTTTATTTAAGTGCATCTTTACTATATTTTTATCTTTACTTTGTGTAAGTAATGCAGCACGATCAATTGCATTATAGTATTCTGTTAAATTTGTATTTAGCATTATTTCAAACTCAGTAGGAATTAAATTTGATGTATTAGGATAAGTACCTGCTAATAAATTACTTTGAAAAGTTATATTTTTATAATTAAACAATATTTTATTATTAAAAATATGCATTTTCATATCAACATCATCAGTAATAATTTTATCTAATTCTAAAATATTTTTTCCAGGTATAACAATATTTACATCTTCATCAACTACAACACTTAATTTTACAGTCTTTTTTGCTAAACGATACGAATCAGTAGCAATACATTCTAATATATCACCTGTTATTTTAAAATTTAACCCTGTTAATAAAGGTCTTAATTCTTGATTAGAAATAGCAAAAGCGGTTTGACTTATAATTTTTTTAAATAACATACTATTTATTATAATTGGATTTTTATGTTCTTCTAATTTAATCTGTGGATATTCACTAGAGTCTAAACAATTCAAATTATACTCACTAGTTCCAGATGATATTTTAATTTTTAAACCATCAACAACTTCAAAATTTATAATATCATTTGGCATTTTTCTAATTATATCAACTATAAATTTGCTTTGTATAATAATATTTCCAACTGATTCAATATTTTTTATTTCTTTAGCTTCAATAAAAGATTTTATAGTTAACTCTGAATCACTAGCAGTTAAGTATAAACCATCATCATTTAACTCAAATTTAATTCCATTTAATACTGGAATAACATTTTTAGTAGATATAGCACGAGCTACATTCATTAAATTTTCTAATATTATATTCTTATCAATTATAAATTTCATAAATATCTTCCTTCTCTATTATATTTTTGCTTTTATTTCATTAATTATTTCTTGTAAAGTTTTGTTATCTTTTAAATCATCTTCTATTTTATCTACAGCATGAATAACTGTTGAATGATCTCTTCCACCAAATTCTAAGCCTATCCTAGGAAAGGATTCATTTGTTAACAATCTAGCCATGTACATTGCAAGTTGCCTTGGATAGGAAACATTTTTAGATTTTTTCTTACTTTTTAATGCTTCTACACTTATTCCATAATAATCTGCTACTGCCTTTTGAACTACAGATATATCACTCATTGAATAAATATTGTTATTAACATAATCCCCTAAAGCTTCCATCGCAAAGTCTAACGTTACTTCAGTTGGCGCATATACAGCCATGTATGCACTAAGTCTATTTACGGCACCTTCAATTTCTCTAACATCCGTATCACAGGAATTAGCAATATAATTTATTACATCTTCAGGTAACATATTAGCAATATTTAAATATTTTACTTTATCTTTAATAATTCTACATCTTAATTCATAATCTGGTGGATAAATATCTACAGGTAAACCCCAAGCAAACCTACTTCGTAACCTTTCTTCTAACAATTTCAAATCTTCAGGAGATCTATCTGATGTAATTATAATTTGTTTATTCTTAGAATGTAATTCATTAAATGTATGAAAAAATCCTTGTTGAGTTTTTTCGGCTCCTACTAAAAATTGAATATCATCTATTAATAATACATCAACATCCCTATACTTATTTTTAAAAAAATCTGCTCTATCTTCACGTTCATTTGGTTTTAAAGTAGTAGCAATACTAGTATAATCATCCTTAAAATTTTCACTTGTTGTATATAAAACCTTTAAATCAGTATGCTCTGTTATATAGTTACCTATTGCATGCATTAAATGTGTTTTTCCTAAACCACTTTTTCCATATATAAATAAAGGATTATATATTTTTCCAGGTGCTTGAGCAACCGCAATAGCAGCAGTTTTTGCAAATTTATTAGTATCTCCAGTAACAAAATTTTCAAACGTAAATTCACTTTTTAAATTAGTAACAAATTTGACTTCTTCATCACCTTTAGAATTAATTTTTCCTAAATTATCAGATTCAAGTTCATTATTTATATCTTCAAGAACAAAAGAAATCTCATAGGTATCCCCAGAAATTTCTGTTAAAGCATCCTCAATAACTTGATACCATGTCGTTTCTAACATTTTTTTATGAACTGACATTGGTACTTGAATGATGATTTTGCAATTTACTGTATCTAATAAATTTAATTTTAAAGGTTTAAACCATGTATTAAATGTAATAGGATTTATTTTTTTCTGAAGTAAAGATAGAAATTCACTCCATAAATCCAATTTTTCCAAAATCATCACCCCACTCACATTCAAAAATCTATCAACAAATATTTTATACCATATTTCTATTTTTGCAAACAATTTTTGCAAAAATTTATAATTTCAACTTATCCACAATTTTATCCACAGGTTATCCACAGGGTTATCCACAATTTTTTTGACATATATAAGCCAAATTTTAAAGTTATCCACAGAATTATAATAAAAAAATTATAAACATGTGGATAACTAAAGATATTCACAGTTTGCGTTATTGTTGATAACTGTGGATAACTTTCTTTTTTTCGATATATTAGCCAAATTTTATAGTAAAAACTGTGGATAAATCTGTGGATAACTACAAAAATATCATTTTTTTATTAAAGTTATCCACAGTTTTTTAACATTTTTTTCTATTTTTTTTCATATTTTTATCATTTTTTTTTAAATATCAACATATTTGTCAACAGTGCCTGTGGATAAATCACAAGTTATGCACAGGTTTAGATACTCCAATTTTCCCATATTTTTGCTAAAAATTAAAGTTATCCACAGTTATCAACAGTATTATGATTATGAATATAAATTATATATAATAATAATATAGAGATAGAGAATTTTTAAAAATCTTGACTTTTTAAGACATCTAATATTATAATATCTTTGCTTATTAGATGTGGAGGTGCAAAAATGAAAAGAACTTATCAACCAAATAATCGTAAAAAAGCAAAAAAACATGGCTTTTTTGCAAGAAAAGAATCAAATATATTAAAATCTAGAAGAAATAAAGGACGTAAACGTTTATGTAAGTAATAACCACAATATGTGGTTTTTTCTTCTAATAGGAGCCTTATGAAAAGATATGAGATGATTAAAAGTAAAAAGGATTTTACTTTTATAATTAACAATCAAAAATTTAGAAAAAGTGATTTTTTTGTTATATATAAGCAAAAAGCAAATATTAATTACCCTCAATTTGGAATTGCTATTAGTAAAAGTTTTGGCAAAGCTGTGGATAGAAATAAAATAAAACGTCAAACCAGGAATATTATTGATAATAATAAATATTTATTTAAAAATGGTTATAAATATATTATAATGATAAGGAAAGCTGCTAATGATGTTTCTTATCAAGAATTATCTGAAAATTTAGTCAGTTTAGTTATAAAGGAGATTAAATGAAACTTAAAAAATCAAAAAGCAAAATAATTATTTTATTCTTTTTAATTCTATTAACTTGTGGATGTACTAAATATGTCAAAACTGATGATAACAAAAATGTTGTATATGAAGAAACTGGGCAAAATTTAACATCAAATATATTGTGTAAGCCAACAACTGAAGAGTTATATAATATATACAAAGAAAATGAGAGTAAGTTATCCACACCTTTAGAAGATTTACCAACTTGTGAAGAATTTAAACCTACAGATCTTGAATACCAGAGTTTATGGGAGAGTATATTTGTTAAACCGTTAGCATGGTTAATTTTATCAATGGGTAAATTAGTAAAAAACTATGGTATTGCTGTTATTTTGTTAAGTATTATTATTAGATTGTTATTACTACCATTATCTCGAAAAGCAATGTTACAATCTGAAAACATTAAAAAAGCAACTCCAGAATTAAACAAAATTGAAAAGAAATATGCTAATAAAACTGATAATGAATCACTTATGGCTAAAAGTCAAGAAACAATGCTTATTTATAAAAAATATAACATTAACCCGATATCTGGATGCTTAACATCATTTATTCAATTACCATTATTTTTCGGCTTTCTAGAAGCAATAAATCGTGTTCCAGCAATATTTGAAGGTACTTTATGGAATATGAATTTAGGAATGACTCCTATGGTAGCACTATCGCAAGGTAACTATATATATGTATTTTTATTACTATTAATTATAGGTTCTACTTATATATCATTTAAATTTAGTATGCAAAATCAAACTGCAAATGAAGCTATGAATCAAATGAAAATGACAATGACATTTATGCTTGTAATGATTTCTATTGCATCATTAAGCCTTCCAACAGCACTTGCATTATATTGGGTAGTTAATAACATATTTGCAGTATTTCAAAGTGTTATCATTCAAAAGTTAAATGAAAGAAGGTAATTAAAAGTGAAGTACGAATTATTAGAAGGAAAAAATTTAGATGATTTAAAACAAGAAGCTTTAGAAAAACTAAATTGTACTGAAAATGATGTTATATTCTTATCTAATAATATTAAAAAAAATCTTTTTAAATCAGATGTTATTCAGTTAAAAATTTATAGAGTTTCTGATATTGCTGATTACATAAAAAGTTTTTTAATTGAAGTTTTAAAAAATATGAATATAAATGTAAATTCATATGAGATAAAAGTAAAAGAAAAACAAATTTATATTACATTTCATTCTGATAAAGATAATATTTTAATAGGGCGAGATGGAAAAAATTTAAAAGCTCTTGAAAATTATGCAAAGCAATTTGTTTATAATAAGATAAAAATATATCCTTATCTAATATTAAATGCTTCAAATTATAAAGAAAAACAAGAAAGTTATTTAATTAAATTAGCCAAAAAGATTGCTTATGAAGTTAGATCAACAAAACATGATGTCATTATGGATAATATGAATTCTTATGAGAGAAGAATTATTCATAATGCCTTATCTGATATTAAAGGAATTACTACTATTTCTGAAGGAATAGAGCCAAATAGACATATCATTGTCAAACCAAATGATGAAAAATAATTCATTTGGTTTTTTATATGAGATAATTATTTTAATAATAAAAAATTGTGTTATAATACACTGGATTGGATGTGTTTTTATGGATGATACTATAGTTGCAATATCAACAGCATTAGGAATAGGTGCTATTTCTATAATAAGATTAAGTGGTAACGATGCTATAAAAATAGTTAATAAAATATTTAAAGGAAAAAATTTAGAGAAGGTTGCATCCCATACTATTAATCATGGTTTTATTGTTGATAAAAATGAAACAATAGATGAAGTTTTGGTTTCAGTTATGCATCACCCTAAAACATATACTACTGAAGATGTTGTAGAAATAAATACACATGGTGGTATAGCATCAACGAATAAAGTATTAGAATTATGTTTAACTAATGGTGCAAGATTAGCAGAACCTGGAGAGTTTACTAAAAGGGCTTTTTTAAATGGTAGATTAGATTTGACTCAAGCTGAAGCCGTAGAAGATATAATAAATTCAAGCACTGATAAATCATTACTATTATCTGTAAATCAATTAACAGGAAGTCTAAAAAATATGATAATTAATTTAAGAAAAGATTTAATTAATTTAATGGCTAATATTGAAGTAAATATAGATTATCCAGAATATGAAGATGCAGAAAATATAACTATAAAGTTGTTAAGAGAAAAATTAATACCAATTAAAAATAAATTATTAGATTTATTATCTGAATCTGATAATACTAAATTAATTAAAGATGGAATAAATATTGCTATTGTAGGTCGTCCTAATGTTGGAAAATCTAGTCTATTAAATAAGTTTTTAGATGAGGAAAAAGCAATAGTAACTAATGTAGAAGGAACAACAAGGGATTTAATAGAAGGAAGTATAATTTATAAAGGAATAAAATTAAATTTTATAGACACAGCTGGAATTAGAAAATCAAATGACTTAGTGGAAAGTATTGGAATTAAAAAAAGTTTAAATGCAATAGAAAACGCTGATTTAATTATTTTAACTTTAAATAACAATGAAGAAATTAAAGATGAAGATAAAGAATTATTAAAGATAATAAATAATAAACCTTATATAATATTTATTAATAAAAATGATTTAGAATCAAAAATAAATATTTCTAATAAATTAAATTCTTATATTTGTTATGGAAATACTATAGATAATAATGGTATAGATGCATTAAAAAATAAAATAAATGAAATGTTTAGTTTAGATAAAATTCTTATTAAAGATAGTACTTATTTAACTAATGCGCGTCAAAAATCATTGATAAAAATAGCAATAAGTCAAATTGACGAAGCACTAGCAAATTTAGAGATGCATACACCTGTAGATATAGTTGAAATAGATATTAAAAATGCATGGAATACCTTAGGTGAAATAATTGGTGCTACATATAAAGATGAATTATTAAATGAATTATTTAGTAATTTTTGTTTGGGAAAGTAGGTGATAAGATGAAGTACGAAGTAATTGTTGTAGGTGGCGGTCATGCTGGGTGTGAAGCAGCTCATATTGCTGCATTTAAAGGCCATAAAACAGCGCTTATTACAATTAATAAAAAAAATATTGCTGATATGCCATGCAATCCATCAATTGGAGGAACAGCAAAAGGTATAATTGTTAGAGAGATAGATGCGTTAGGTGGCTTAATGGGAAGAGTAACTGATAGAGCGCATTTTCAAATAAAGATGCTAAATAGTGGTAAAGGGCCAGCAGTTCAAGCTTTACGAGCACAAGCAGATAAAGTCACTTATCCAAAAGAAATGCTAAAAGAACTGTCTTCTTTATCAAATTTAGATATAATAGAAGCAATGGTAGATGATATAATTGTTGATAATAATAAGATAAAAGGCATAATTTTAGAAAATAAAGACATTTATTATTGCGATGCTTTAATATTAACTACTGGAACTTATTTAAAAGCAAATATATTATGTGGGGCAGATAAGACTATAAGTGGTCCTCATGGTGAAAGAAGTGCATTATATTTAAGCGATAATTTAAAAAAGAATGGTTTTAAAATGCAACGATTAAAAACTGGTACTCCCCAAAGAATAGCAGCTTCTTCAATAGATTTTTCAAAAATGCAAGTAGAAACAGGAGATAATAAATTATGGAGTTTTTCACATGATTATCCTCCAACATATAAAATAAATGAACAACAAAAATGTTATTTAATTTATACTACAGCAGAGACAAAAAAAATCATTGAAACCAATTTAAATAAATCAAGTATGTATGGTGGATATGTAGAGGGAATAGGGCCTCGTTATTGTCCATCAATAGAAGATAAAGTAGTACGTTTTAATGATAAAGATAAACATCAACTTTTTTTAGAACCAGAATCTTTGTATTATGATGATTGGTATTTACAAGGCTTTTCAACATCAATGCCTCATGATATTCAAGATAAAATGGTACATAGTTTACCAGGGTTAGAAAATGCTATTATAAATAAATATGCCTATGCAATTGAATATGATGCTATTGATCCATTACAAATTAAGCCGTCATTAGAATCTAAAATTGTTGAAGGTATTTATACAGCTGGGCAAATAAATGGAACAAGCGGATACGAAGAAGCAGCTGGTCAAGGATTAATTGCAGGTATTAATGCATCATTAAAATTAGAGAAAAAAGACCCATTGATTTTAAAGAGAAGTGATGCTTATATAGGGGTATTAATCGATGATTTAGTAACTAAAGGAACAAATGAACCATATAGAATGTTAACTTCACGAGCAGAATATCGTCTTATATTAAGACATGACAATGCTGATTTAAGATTACGTCCAATAGCATATAAAGTTGGGACAAATACAGAAGAGCAATATAAAAAGTTATTAGAAAAGCAACAAGAAATAGAAAATTTAACAAATTTTTTAATTAAGAACAAAGTAAAAATAAATTCTGAAATTAAAAAAATATTTGAAGAAAATGAAAAAGATTTACCTTCTACAACATTATGTTTATTTGATTTATTAAAAAGACCTCAAATAGATATGGAATTCTTATCAAAAATTATTGAAATAAATTATCCTCCTGAAATAAAAGAGGAAGTAGAAATTCAAGTAAAATATGAAGGCTATATTACAAAAACTTACAAAGAAATAGAGAAGATGCTTAAATTAGAGCAAAAGGAAATCCCAAGTGATATTGATTACGATAAAATTAAAAATTTGGCTAGTGAAGCTCGTCAAAAATTGAAAAAAATTAGACCTATATCAATAGCCCAAGCCGCTAGAATTAGTGGAGTTAATCCATCTGATATTTCAATTTTAGCAGTTTATTTAAAAAAGGAGTATAATAATAATGAGTGAAAATGAATTTATTATTGAATTAAAAAATTTAGGTATAAATCCTACCCCTGAAATTTTAAATAAATTAAATTTATACTGTGATTATTTACTAGAGTATAATAAAACTACTAATTTAACAGCTATAAAAACTAAAGAAGAAGTTTATTTAAAACATTTTTATGATTCAATTACAATTGTAAAAGCAATAGATTTAAATAAAGTGAATAATATTTTAGACATAGGTACTGGTGCTGGATTTCCAGGAATGGTATTAAAAATAATTTTTCCAAATTTAAATATGACACTTTTAGATTCTAATAATAAAAAACTAAAGTTTTTAGAATGTTTATCAAAAAAATTAGATATTAAAGTGACTTTAATTAATGAAAGAGCGGAAAATTATATAAAAAATCATCGTGAAGAATATGATGTTGTTACAAGTCGAGCTGTTGCAGATTTAAGAATATTATCTGAATTAGCAATTCCATTTTTAAAAGTAAATGGATTTTTCATTCCATTAAAGGCCGAAGTAGTAGAAGAATTGAAAGCAAGTAAAAAAATTTTAACATGTTTATCTAGTAAAGTTATTAATGTAATTAATTTTAACTTGCCAATAAATAATCATAAAAGAACAATATTAATTATTAAAAAAGAAAAAAAATCAAATGATAAATACCCTAGAAGTTATAGTAAAATATTAAAGGATTTAAAAAATTAAATATCTTTTAAGTTGCAAAAATTGTAAATATAAGTTATCATTGTATTGTAATTATAATAAAGGGGACGTGAATTATGCAAATGGAATCTCAAGTTTTACAAGTTAATATAGATGATATCATACCTAATCGTTTTCAACCAAGATTAGCGTTTGATGAACAAGGATTGAAAGAATTATCAGCGTCAATAAAAGAACATGGTATAATTCAGCCTTTGGTATTGAGAAAATTAGGGAGTAAATATGAAATTATTGCTGGAGAAAGAAGATATAAAGCGGCACAAATGGCTGGGTTATCTACAGTACCTGCTGTTATTTCAAATATAGACGATAATTCGTCAGCTGAAGTTGCTCTTGTAGAAAATATTCAAAGAAGAGATTTAACACCAATTGAGGAAGCTAAAAGTTACAAGAATCTTCTTGATAAAGGCTATTTAACCCAAGAAAAATTAGCCAAAAAGATGGGTATATCACAATCAGCAATTGCTAATAAATTAAGATTATTAAATTTAGCTGATGAAGTACAACAAGCGTTATTGGAAGGAAAAATATCTGAAAGACATGCAAGAGCGTTACTGATTTTAGAAAATCATGATGAACAAGTAAAATGGTTAAATAAAATAATAACTAATAGATTAACTGTTAGACAATTAGATCAAGAATTAAAAAAATATAGAGAAAAAAATGAAGAAACAAACATTCCTTTAGTAAATATAAATCCTAATTTAGAAAGTATAAAAGAAAATGCCTTTGATTTAAATAGTAGTAAAACAAATAATGTTTCTACAATGATGGTGCCAGAGGATGTATTAACTGATTATAGCAGTGAAAAAATTGATAAACAACCTAGTTTTATAGAATCAACACCTATAGAAGATATTCCAGCTCCTCAATCTAATAAATTTTTTAATAATTTTGAAAATTTTACAATAGAATCTTCAAATAATTATGAAACTTTAGATACTAGTTTACCTCCAACTTATCCAAAAAAAGAAATGGAAATAATAGGTGAAGAATTAAAAGAAGATAAAAAAAATATTGAAGAGTATGAAACATTAGATTTTGGTGACTCTCCAATTGAATTAAATCCTAATAATAAATTCTTTACTACTTCACCAAGTGAACAAGAAGAACAAAAGATTGAGAAGAAAAATAATGATTTTGATCCTATGCAACTTATAGATGAAATGGTTATCAAAGATGATAATTCAAAAATACTAAATGCAATGAATGAAATTAAAGGATTAATTGAAAAACTAAAAAATGATGGTATAAATGTTTCTTTTGAAGAGAATGCTAATGGAAATTCTCATCAAATTATAATAAATATTGAATAGCTACTCTTTAGTAGTTATTTTTTCTTTATCAATTTCATCTTGATTTACGTATTGGCTACCTTTAATATAGTAATAAATAAAAACTTTTTTCTCATCCTTTATTTCTAAGCCAGTAACTGCATCAAGTGGAATACCTATAACATTATTAGGTATTTCATACCAATTTGGTTCTTTTTCTTTTAAATATTCTTCAACTGTGTTTACCCAAATTTCTTTAGAAATATTTCCATCTGCTACTTCCATTTCTTTATTATCATCATAGCCATTCCAAACTAACATTAGAATATCGGGATTATATCCTATCATCCAACAGTCTGTACCTGTTGAACCAGTTTTCATTGCATATTTTCTACTAATTCTAGAACCTAAACTTATAATAGTAGGATTGTTATAATCTATAAAAGCAGAATTGTATGTAGCAGTAAGTAATTCATTTAAAATAAAAGTATAACTTGAGTTCAAAACCTGTTCATTATTATCTTTCTTTTCATATAACGTGTTTCCTTGCATATCGGTAACTTTAACTATAGTAGATAGTTCTCTTTTATAACCATTACTAGCAAGAGTTGTGTAAGCATTAGCAAAATCTAACATGGAAAGTTCTACAGTACCAAGTGGTAAAGATGCAATAGAAGGTAATTCTTCATTAATTCCCATTCTTTTAGCAGTATTAACTAGTACTTCTTCACCCAAAAATAAATGCGTTTTAACTGCATAAATATTATCACTATAGCTTAAAGCTGCTGCCATAGATATTTCTTTATTAGCGTATTTTTGATTAAAATTTTGTGGTGAATAAGAATCATTATCTGAAAAAACAAAAGTTGTTTGTTCACTTAAAAATCTAGATGATGATGTCATACCATTTTCTAAAGCAGCATAATAAAGAAGAGGTTTCATTGTACTACCTACTTGTCGTTTTGATGATATAGCACGGTTATATTGACTAATGGCATAATCTTTTCCTCCAGCTAAGGCCATTATATTGCCATTTTGAGGATTGATTATGATACTAGCTACTTGCATTTCATTATCTGGCATATATTCATTTATATTTTTTTCTAATAAAGTTTGTAATTCCATATCGAGAGATGTATAAATTTTTAAACCTCCAGTTTCTATTAAAGATTTAGGAATATTTAAATTATCTAATTCTTGTTTTACTACTGTCTCATAATACATTAAAGTATTTAAATTATTTTCTCCAGTTTTACCATATATATCTAATTTATTAATAAATAGGTTATTTTTTTCATCTTCCGTTATATATCCATTATTAACCATAGCTTTAGCAACCAATTTTGCTCTATCTATAGAGTCTTCATAACTACTTACTGGATTGAAATATTCAGGACTTTTAGGAATTCCAGCTAAAATAATTGATTCTTCTAAAGTTAAATCTTTACAATTTTTATTAAAATAGTATTCAGCAGCTGAGGCAATTCCAAAGTTACCTTGTCCAAAATTAATTGTATTTATATATCCTTCTAAAATATCTTCTTTATCGTAATGAACTTCTAATTTTAAAGTAAGCCATGCTTCTTCAATTTTTCGCTCCCACTTTTTATCAAAGTCTAAATATAAATTTTTAACATATTGTTGTGATATGGTAGAAGCACCACCTTGTATTTCTCCGGAAACAAAATTATTAAATAAAGTTTTTGCAATTCTTAAGTAATCAAATCCATTATGATTATAAAAGTTTTTATCTTCGATACTTATTATAGCATTTAAAAAATATGGTGAAACATCTTCAAGAGAAACCCATTTAGTATTGCCACTACCTTGATATACTAAATTTTTATTTATATCATATATATAATATTGTCCAGTATTACGAATATCTAAAATAGGACTAAAATAGGCTAATGTATAAACTCCACAAATCCCAAGTATAACTATAATAAAAAGTATGATACTTAGCTTAAATAATCTTTTAATAGCTTTCAAAATAACCACCTTTTTTTATTATGTAAAAAATGTAATAAATTATGTAGTCAATTTAGAAATGCTATGTTATAATGTTCTAGAAAAAAAGGAGGAATTATAATTGGATAATAAATTACAAATTAAAATGTTAAAAAATAATAATGTAATTTTTACTAAATCTGATGTTCCTTTTTTTATAAAAGATACATTAAAAGAGTTTATTCTTGATGATATTATAACTTCAGTAGAAATTAAGAATGATGAATTAATTTTAAGAAGAGAAAATAATGAATTTTTATTTACTTTAAATATATCTTCATTAAAAAATAATTGTAATTATTTATTAAAAGAGACAAATTCTAGTTTTTTGATAGATGTAGATTACGCTGATTATAAATTAGAAGATAATAAACTCTTTATTAATTATCAAATTGAAACAGATGATTTTCTAACTACATTGGAAATTAACTTTAAATAGGTGATTTTATGAAAGAAAAGATAAGAGAAATAATTAGAAGTGTTTTAGAAAAAAATGGTATTGAATATAAAAATGATATTGATATTTTAAAACCAGCTAAAAAAGAAAATGGTGATTATTCTACCAATATTGCACTAAAATTAACTAGTATATTAAAAAAAGATCCTATGAGTATTGCTAAGGATATTGCCACTAATATTAACGATAGTATATTTTTAAAAGTAGAAATAGCTAAACCAGGATTTATAAATTTCTTCGTTGATAAATCATATTTATTAGAAAATATAAATACAGTTATTAAAGAAGATAAGAATTATGGTCGAAATAATATTGGTAAAAATAAAAGATATAATATTGAATTTGTAAGTGCAAATCCCACTGGTATTTTACATTTAGGAAACGCTAGAGGTGGAGCATATGGAGATTCACTAGCAAGAATATTAAGATTTTCTGGGTATGATGTAACGGAAGAATATTATATAAATGATGCTGGTAATCAAATAAACAATTTAGGTTTATCAATTTTTGCAAGATATAAAACGATTTGTGGAATACCAACAGAAATTCCTGAAAATGGTTATCATGGTAATGAAATAGTTATTATTGCAAATGATTTATTTGATAAATATGGAGATACTTTACTTGATAAATCTTTAGAATATTTTAAAGATTTGGGAACAAATATATTATTAGATAAAATTAAAAAAGTATTAGCAGACTATCGTATTAAATATGATGTTTATACTAGTGAGAAATCTATTTATATAAAACACCCTTTAAATGAAGTGATTGATAAATTAACAAAAAGTGGTTATACGTATAAAGAAGATGATGCTATTTGGTTAAAATCAAGTATGTTAGGTGATAATAAAGACCATGTGTTAGTTAAAAATGATGGAAATTATACATATTTAGTACCAGATATTGCATATCATATAGATAAAATGCATCGTGGGTATGATCATTTAATCGATGTTTTTGGAACTGATCATCATGGATATGTGGCAAGACTAAAGGGAGCTTTAAAAGCGCTAGGTTATAATGATAATATTTTAGACGTTAAACTATTACAACTTGTTAAATTAATAGCAAATGGTGAAGAGATTAAAATGAGTAAAAGAACAGGTAAAATAGTTTCTTTGCAAGAATTAATAGATATAGTAGGTGTAAATGCTGCAAGGTATTTCTTTTGTATGCATTCGTTAGATACTCAAATGGATTTTGATTTAGATTTAGCAACAAAAAAATCAAATGAAAATCCAGTATACTATGTAAGTTATGCTTATGCAAGAATTTGTAATGTTTTAAAACAAGCTCCTAAAATAAACCCTGTTTTAAATTATACAACCATAAATAATGAAGATGCATATAATGTTTTAGAAGAAGTTTATAAATTTAAAGAAGTTGTAGAAAATGCTGCGGTAAAGGAACTACCACATTTGATAACTAATTATGTTTATGATTTGGCAGAAGCATTTCATACATATTATTCTAAAAATAGAATAATAACTGATAATGAAGAAATAACAAATGAAAATTTGAATATGATTTTAGCAGTTAAAATAACTTTAGCTAATGCATTAAATTTAATTGGTGTAATACCGCCAGAAAAAATGTAGGAGGAAATTATGAAAATAAATGAAATGTCTAAAGAAGAATTAGAATCATTAAGTTATGATGATATAGCGTATTATCTATTAGAAGAATCAGGCACAAAAACTAAAATAACTGATTTATTTCAAGAAGTTTGTAATTTACTTGGATTGAGTCAAAGTGAATATGAAGCTAAAATTGCTGATTTCTTTCAAATGCTGTCCACAGATCAAAGATTCATAATGTTAGAAAAAGGATTTTGGGATTTAAAATCTCGTCATCAATCTAAAGTTGTTATAGAAGAAGATGAAGAAGAAGATATAGATCCAGAAGAAATAGAAGAAGATGAAGAAGAAAATATGGATGAAGAAGATATTTTCTATGAAGGTGAAGAAACTGATGATGAGCCTGATGATGATTTAAAAGATTTGGTCATAGTAACTGATGATAATGATGAGGAAAATGTGAGCATATAAATGCTTTTTTCTTTTATAAATACTAAGTTTATTTTTAAATAATTATAATATATAATATTAGTGAAAGGAATTACTATGAAAGAGAGATTAGAAACAATAATAACTAAATATAACGAATTAAGTAAATTATTAACAAAGCCAGAAGTTTTAACTGATTACAATAGATTAAAGACATTATCAAAAGAGCAAAAAGATTTAGAGGATATTGTAATAAAATATAAAGAATATTTAGATTGTGAAAATACTATTGAAGAAGCAAAGAAAATGATGAGTGATCCTGATTTAAAAGAATTAGCTGAAGAAGAATTAAATAGTTCTATAGTTAAAAAAGAAAAATTAGAACGTGAATTAGAATTAATGTTAATACCTAAAGATCCTAATGATGATAAAAACATTATTATGGAAATAAGAGGTGCAGCAGGTGGAGATGAGGCTAATATCTTTGCTGGGGATTTATATAGAATGTACTCAAAGTATGCTGAAAAACAAAATTGGAAAATTGAAGTTCTTCATGAAGTAGAAGGTACAGCTGGTGGTTATTCCCAAATTGAATTTATGATAAAAGGTGAAAATGTATATTCAAAATTAAAATTTGAAAGTGGTTCTCATCGTGTTCAAAGGGTTCCTGTAACGGAGACGCAAGGACGTGTACATACTTCAACTGCAACTGTATTAGTAATGCCAGAAGTAAATGTTGAAGAAGTAGAAATTAGAGAAAGTGATTTAAAAATTGATGTGTACCATAGTAGTGGTGCCGGTGGTCAGTCTGTTAATACATCAAATTCTGCTGTTCGTATAACTCATGTTCCAACTAATACAATTGTAACTTGTCAAATTGAACGTTCACAGTTAAAAAATAAAGAAAAAGCTATGAAAATGTTAGCAACAAAACTACATGAAGCAGCTATAGAAAAAAGAGAAAATGAGGTTGGAGCAACCAGAAAGAATAAAATCGGAACTGGGGATAGATCTGAAAAAATAAGGACTTATAATTATCCACAAAATAGAATAACAGATCATCGTATCAATTTTTCAATAATGGAATTAGATAGGGTAATGGAAGGGAATTTAGACCCAATAATAGAAGCACTTATAACAGAGGATCAACGTTTAAAATTATTAGGTGAGTAAGATGGATAAGCCAAATTTTATTTCGGATTTAGATTTTAATATTTTAAAAAAAATGTATCCAAATAATATAAATGAAATAATAGAAAAATTAAATAATAATTATCCAGTTCAATATTTAATTGGCAATGTTAATTTTTATGGTTACCAAATAGATGTTGATGAACGTGTTTTAATTCCTCGCTTTGAAACAGAGGGATTAGTTGATGAAACTATAAAAATAATAAAGCAATTAAACCTTGTTCCAAAAATTATTGATATTTGTACTGGAAGTGGTGCAATTGCGATTGCCTTAAGTAAAGAATTAAAATGTCATGTTACAGCATTAGATATTTCAAAAGATGCTATTGATGTTGCTGTAGAAAATACTATAAAAAATGATGCTGATGTAAATTATTTGATAAGAGATATTAAAAATTGTGATATAAAAGAAAAATATAATGTAATTATTTCTAATCCACCTTATGTCAAAAAGAATGCTATTGTAGATCCTAAAACAAAGTATGAACCACAAAAGGCTTTATATGCTGATGATAACGGTTTAGAATTTTATAAAATAATTCTTGATAAAAGTTTAAATATGTTAGAAGAACGATTTTTAATTGCTTTTGAAATAGGAGAAGATGAAGGTTTAGATATAGTAAGTTATGCCAAAAAAATATATCCTTATTCTAATATGATTATAAAAAATGATTTAAATAACAGAGAAAGATATTTATTTATTGTAAATGATTAAAAAATAATTTAACCACTCAATATAAAATTGGGTGATTTTTATTGAAAAAAATAATTATAGTAATGGCAGTATTAGTGTTATTTATAACCTTTCAAAATGATAATAGTATAAAAATACCAAATTCATCAATTCGCTTTCGAATAATAGCAGCATCAAATTCAATTATGGATCAAAAAATAAAGCAAGATATTAAAAACGAACTAATTAATAAAGTTTTTCCGAATTTATTAACAAATAAGTCAATAGATATTTCAAGAGATTTAATAAAAAATTCGATAGATGAAATAGATAATCTTTTAAAAAATTATAATATAAATTATAATATTAATTATGGTAATAATTATTTTCCTCAAAAAACATATAAAGGAGTTTTATATCCTCAAGGCAACTATGAATCTCTTGTAATAACGCTTGGTGAAGGTTTGGGAAATAACTGGTGGTGTGTTTTATATCCCCCTTTATGTTTGATTGAAAATAAATATTCTAATAACGATGTAATTTTTCGTTCTTATATTAATGATGTGCTTCTAAAATCTAATCACTTATAATATATATAAATAGGTGATTTTTTTGTTACTAATAATATTAACAATTGGTTTAGCATTAAGTATGGATACTTTTTCTTTAGCATTATCATTAGGAACTTTAAATTTATCTAAAAAAAATATTATTTTTTTCCCATTAATAGTAGGTATCTTTCATTTTTTATTACCATTAATTTCTAGATATATTGGAAATTTTATTTTATCTATAAATCACAATAAATTATTAGGTTTTATTTTTTTAATTTTATTCATTAAACTTTTTTTAGAATTAAGAAAAAAAGAAGAACTAAACTTAAATATAAATATATTATCCTTAATAATTTTAGCATTATCGGTTAGTCTTGATAGTTTTACAACGGGTCTAGGTTTAAGTAGTATAACAAATAGTAAATATTTACCATCAATAATATTTTTGTTAGAAAGTAGTTTTTTTACTTTTTTAGGCTTAATAATTGGTAAATGTGCTAATAGTTCATTAGGAAAAATTGCTAATTATTTTGGATTATTTTTATTACTAATGTTGTCAATAGTTCATTTATTTAAATAAAATTTTAATATTTTGTAAATTATATGATAGAATTAACTAAGAGAAAGAAAGTGAATAAATGCCTAAGTTATTAATAGAAGGTGGTCATACCCTATCCGGTGTAATAAATGTAAGTGGTGCTAAAAATAGTGTTGTTGCAATGATTCCTGCTAGTATATTGTGTGATACTAATGCAAAAATATATAATGTTCCAAATATATCTGATACAAATGATCTTATTGATATAATTAATATGTTAGGATGCAAATCTAATTTTACCGATAATACTTTAATTATTGATACTAAAAATGTTAAAAATGAAGTTATTACGTCTTCTTATTCTTCAAAATTAAGAGCATCTTACTATTTTATGGGAGCTTTACTTGGAAAATATAGACATGTAGAGTTATATTTGCCAGGTGGGTGTCAAATAGGGGCTAGACCAATAGATATTCATTTAGATAGTTTCGAAAAAATGGGTGTTAAAATAACAAAAGAAGGTGACAAGTTTATTTTAGATGCGAAAAAATTAGTTGGAAATGAACTTAATCTAAGATTTCCTTCTGTTGGTGCTACCATTAATATAATGCTTGCAGCTGTAAAAGCAACTGGAAAAACTACAATTAATAATGCTGCTAAAGAGCCTGAAATAATAAATATTGCTGATTTTCTAAATAGTATGGGTGCTAGAATAACTGGTGCTGGAACAAGTCAAATTGAAATAGAAGGAGTAGATTTTTTAGATAATGGTAAAATTTCTATTATACCTGATCGAATTGAAGCTGGAACGTATTTGATAGCAGGCTCATTAATTGGTAAAAATTTAACTATAAACAATTTATGTTCAGCAGATTTAAGTGCATTAATTTCAAAATTACGCGAAGTTGGGGTAAACATGGAAATACATGAAACAAGTATTACCGTTACATCACCTAAAGTTTTATTGCCAATTAACGTAAAAACATTAGTATATCCAGGTTTTGTAACCGATTTAGGACAACCAATGCAAGCGTTATTAACCAAATGTAAAGGAATATCTTTATTTGAAGAAACAATATACGAAAATAGAATGCAACATATTAAATATTTACAAAAAATGGGGGCTAAAATAGAATTAAATAATAATATTGCTTTATTTAAAGGACCTGTTAATTTAAAGGGGACTAATGTTACTGCAACTGATTTACGTGCTGGTGCTACTCTTGTAATTGCAGCGCTGATTGCCAAAGGAACAACTAAAATAGATGGTATAAAGCATATATTAAGAGGATATGATAGTTTACCAAGAAAATTAGATTCAGTTGGTGCTAAAATTACTTTAGTTGAATAAAATTAAATATAAATGTAGGTGAATTTAAGTATGAAACTGAAAATATTTTTTTTAATTTTAGGCTCTTCATTATTAACCTATATTATATTTACTACTAATATTAATAATACAATTACTATAACAAGTATTTATGATAAAACAACAATAATGCCTGAAAACTTTAATACTTATTTAAAAGAATATTTAAATAATTCTATTGGTTATACTTATTATGAATATGCAAATGATAATTTAGAAATTGAAAATGTAATAGATGCTATAAATGAAAATAAAAATAATATTCAAGAAAAAATACATAATTCTAAAGTATTAATTGTGTATTTAGGAGAATTTGAATTACAAAAAGAAAACTTTAAATTAGATGAATTAGTTATTAATTTAAATGAATTATTTGTTAGTTTAAGAAAATTAAATAATTATCAAATAATTTATATTAGTCCTTATAGTATGAAATCATCATATGCTTTAAAAGATTTATGTAAATCTAAAAATATTGATTTTATCTCTCTAAGTAATTATTTTAAAAATACAGACTTATTAAATAAGTCTAGCCAAACCACCTTAGCTAAAGTAATAAAAGATACCATATTTACTGCATGGAAATATAATGAAAAATAATTTATTAAATAGGTTTAAAAAAATGTAATTGATTCACTATAAGTTTCCTTATAAATATATTTAGTTTTAAATTATAACAAAAAATATAATAAAACCTTGAATTTTATGTGACATATGATATAATACTCTAGACGAAATATTTCTATGTTATGAATTTAACATGGCGGAAGGAGAGTAAAAATGAAGAAGAATTTACATCCAGAAATGCACGAAGTAGAAGTACATTGTGCTTGTGGTAATACATTTACAGTAAAATCAACTAAAACAAAAATTCAATGTGATGTTTGTAGTGCTTGCCATCCATTCTATACAGGAAGCCAAGCTAAAGCAAAGAAAACTGGTTCAGTAGAAAAATTCAACCGTAAATACGGATTTAATCAAGAAAAATAAACTGCAAAAGTATTTGTAGTTTTTTTCTTTATTTTATATAATTAGAAGGGAGGGTTTATTGTGGTAAAATTTTTTTTGAAAGACATCAACTATATAAATGCTGAAACTGGTATTAATAAATTAAAAATTTTTTTGGATTTAATTCTTTGTAATTTAAAATATGGATTAAATTCTAGTGATTATAAAATATATAAAGTATATAATTTAAAACCAGAAATACGTAAAGAACTATTATCTTATCGGAAAAATAAATCTTTAATTTACAATTATAACAAAATTATAAATCAAAATATATTTAAATTTAGAGATCAATTTAATAAAAAGTTTAATGCATTTATTGAGCAAAAGTGGTTACATTTAAATGGAAATAATATTTTAGAATTTTCTGATTTTATAAAAGATAAAAAAGTTTTATATTTTTTTTCTAATTTAAAAAGTAATAACAATTTTTATAAAATTGAAGTAAGTAAAAAAAATTATACTAATACTTATAATGAATTAGTTTTAAAAAAATATCCAATTGTTCAAACAAAGATAGTTGAGAATAATAAGTTATCTAAAATAAACCCTAAAAGTTTAAATATAATTAGATTTATATTATTAAATCAAAATATTTATGCAGCTTATTTAGTTACTTCAAAAAGTGAATTAAGTATTATAGAAGATAATAATATATATGCCTCAATTAATTTGGAAACAGGAATTATTGATTATAAAGGAGTAAGTAAAGAACAAAATTATTATGAAATACACCCTCTAACAAATGAAGATATAGTTTGGTTTCAGATAATTAAATGGCCTAGAACAAAAAGATTTGTAGTAAAAATAGCTGAGTCAATAAAAGAACTAAAATACTTGGAAATAGATGTTACTATTACAGTAAATGGACCAACTTTGCTAAATGTAAATCCAAATCCTAATTATCAAGTATTTCAGTTATTAAATTTAGTAAATTATAATATAGGTTTAATGAAAAATATAAAAGAATTATTAAAGGAGAAATAAAATGAATATATATATTGCATCAGATCATAGAGGTGTAGAATTAAAAGAATATTTAATTAATGAATTAAGACTAAATTATCAAGTTTTAACTTCCACTATAAGTAACAACGACAAAGATGATTATCCGGATTTTGCATTTGACATTTGTAATAAAATGGATAAAAAAAATGATATAGGGATTTTAATATGTGGCAATGGAATAGGAATATCAATTGCTGCTAATAAAGTGAAAGGAATAAGATGTGCTAGAGTATTAAACACGGATGATGCTATAGCTGCTAAAGAACATAATTATGCTAATGTAATTTCCTTACCAGCTACTTTGGAATTTAAAGAAGCTTTAAAAATTGTTGAAATTTTTATAACTTCTAATAATTCTAAGTTAGAAAGACATCAAAGAAGAGTTAATAAAATCATATCTTATGAAAAAGGTACATATAATGAATTATAAAACTATATTATATACATTAAATTTGCTTATTAGTATATTTGCTTTAAGTGGTGTTAACTTTGATAAATTTATGAAAAAAAATAAACCAGTTGAAGCAAGAGTAATAATATTTATTTTAAGTTTTGCATCAAGTTATCTAATAACAAATTTTATTATAGATTTTATATCATAAAGGATACCTATGAAAAATAAAATTTATCTTTGTATTATTGCTATTTTAATTCCTTTAACTATTTTATCATTTAAAAAAGTAGAGGATAAATTAGAAGTAAAAGATGAATTATATGTAAGACTAAAATTAAATGATGAAATTATAACATTACCAATTAATGATTATTTAATAGGGGTAGTAGCACAAGAGATGCCTGCCTCTTTTAATGATGAAGCAATAAAAGCTCAAATTATTGCATCACGCACATTTGCTTTATATCAATTACAGTATAAAGATTATTTAACTACTGGAGATCAAGCTTATATAACTATGGAACAAATGAAACAAAAGTGGGATAATGAGTTTGATACTTATTATAATAAAATAAAAAATTTAGTGGAAGAAACTGAAGACTTAGTTTTAACTTATGATAATGAACTAATTAAATCTTATTATTACGCTATGAGTAATGGTTTAACTGAAGATTCTTTAATAGTTTTTAATGAAGATTTACCATATATTAATGTAGTGGATTCTTCATATGATAATTCTTCTATAAATAAATTTTTAACAGAAATAAAAATTTCTAAGGAAGATTTTTGTAATAAATTAAATATAAGTTGTGATTCTATTAATATTACTAATAGAGAATTGGATGATTCAAATAGAGTTCTTTCAATAACTATAAATAATAAAGTATTTAAAGGGACGGAAATTAGAAGTTTATTAGGCCTTAGATCTACGGACTTTTCAATAACTATTGACGATAATGTTACTATAACTACAAAAGGTTATGGGCATGGAGTTGGCATGAGTCAATATGGTGCTAATGGTATGGCTAATGATAATAAAACTTATGATGAAATATTAAAACATTTTTATCAAAATATAGAAATAACTAAATATAATGTATAAAAAACAATTCTTTGTTCACACTTTCTAATAGGAAGGTGAAATAATGAAAAAAAGAAAACTAAGAGGCTATGTAATTCCTACTATATGTTTAATATTAATTTGTACAATACTATTTAGTGGTTATAAAATGTATGAAATATTAACATATCAATCTCCGATACAAAATGATGATGATATTACTCCAGTAATAAATGAGGAAGGCAATAATATTATTAATGTTACAACTACTAACAAAATAATTAGGCCTTATACCTTAGAGTCTGTTACTTCAACTATTCCTTTTTATAACCGAGAAGGAACTGAAGAAGAACAAACTGCAGCTCTAATTTATTATGAAGGTATATATATGCAAAATACAGGTGTACTATATACCGCTAACGAAGAATTTGACTGTGTAGCAGTTTTAGATGGTGTTGTAAAAAATATTAAAGAAGACAGTATAATGGGTAATGTTGTAGAAATTGAACATTCCAATTCTTTAACAACTATATATCAAAATTTAGGAGAAGTTAAAGTAACAGTAGGAGCTAATGTTAAACAAGGTGATATAATTGCCACTTCTGGTAAAAATACATTAACATCAAATGATTCAAATGCTCTACATTTTGAAGTTTTTTATAAAGGAGAGTTAATAAATCCAGAAGAATTTTACTTATATGATTATGAAGAAGTTACAAAATAATGAATAAAATAAGTATTTATATAAATGATAATACTTATCAAGTAATAAGTGATAAAATAATAACTATATATTCAAAAAATATATTTAATAGTAATATTCAAGATAAAATACTTTTTCTAAATGAATTTAAAAAAAGTAATAAAAAGCATAAATTTATGAACTTCATTATTCCTTATAACCTAATTATTTACTTGAATTTTCCTATAACTGAAAAAGATAAATACTATTATACTAGTATATTTGAAGAATTTAACTTTTATAACATAGATTTAAAATATATATATGATATACTAGATGATAATACTTATTTAATAAATAATGAGGCTTCTATGTATATCTTATATAATAATAATACTTATTTTATTTCTAAAGATATATTAATAGAATTTATAAAATCAAAAAGTATAGATAAGTTATATTCTTTTGGTAATAATAAAAAACAAATTAAATTAAAACAATTATATACGTATAGTAATTCTGAAAATTATATAGCTACAAAAGTTTTAGGTATCAATAAACTAGCAATTTGATATCTTTTTTGTTATAATATACTTGGAGGTAGATATGCAAGTTAAAATTCGTGGCGAAAAGATTGAAGTAACTGAGTCAATCAAAAATTATATAGAGGATAAAATAGGTAGGTTAGAGAAATACTTTAATAATGAGGATATTGTTGCTAATGTGGTTATTAAATCTAATAAGAATTCAAAAACTATTGAAGTAACTATACCAAATGGTTCTTTAACTCTTAGAAGAGAAGAGATAAATGAAGATTTATATGCTGCTATTGACTATGTAATTGATAAATTAGAACGTCAAATTAGAAAAAATAAATCTCGTTTAGAAAAAAGATTAAAGGTTACGAATGAGGTGAATTTTTCACTAGATTTTACAGATGAAACTCCAAAAGAAATTAGTCAAATTGTTAAAAGAAAAAATTTTGATAGTAAGCCAATGAGTGAAGAAGAGGCAATTTTAGAATTAGAGTTGCTAAATCATGATTTCTTTGTATTTAAAAATGCAGAGGCAGAATGTATATCTGTATTATATAAACGCAAAGACAATAATTATGGCATTATAAATATAAAATAAGGGTTCAAATTAATGACCCTTTTTTACTTTTAAAAATTTTTCTTTAATTATTTTAATTCTTTTTTCTTTTTCATTATTATCTAAATAATACTTATTATTTTGATAAACTAAAATATCTCCTTCTTTTACTTTAAAACTAAGCAAATTTTTATTTATATTAGTTATTTCTTTAGTATTTAAATTTTCTAAAACTATAATATTATTTTCTATTTTATCAATTGCATATTTCATATAATTACCCATTTGTATTGGTTATAATAGTAGTAAAATTTATATAATTACCATCACTATCTATTTTAATAGTACCATCTATATCAGTTCTATATATTTTTATATTATTATCTGTTAATCTTTTAATAATTGTATCACTTGGATGATTATAGGAATTATTTTTTCCTACCGAAATTACAGCGTAAGTAGGATTTACTTTTTGTATAAAAGATTCAGTTGAGGAATATTGGGAGCCATGATGTCCTATTTTAATTACGTCTGCTTCTATATTATCTTTAGATATTTCTTGTTCAACAACACTAGTAGCATCGCCCATAAATAAGTATGAAGTATCTTTATAATCTAATCTTAGTACAATTGAAGTATTATTTAAATCACTTTTATCAGTACCTACATATAAAATATTAATTTTTGCATCACCTAAAGTAAATGTATCTCCGATTTTAGGTGTATCGAACTCAACATTTTGTGCATCAAGAGCATCTAATACATCTTCAAAAGTTTTAGTAGTGGTAATTACATCTGGCATGTAAAAATTATCAATTTCAAAATTATTTATAATATCATCCATCCCACCTATATGATCTTCGTGAGCGTGAGTTCCAAAAACATATTCAAATTTATTAATTCCTATACTTTTAAAATAATCTACTAATAAATTTCCATCTGCATTATTACCAGCATCTATAAGAGCATATTCATTACCTAATTTAATCATAATAGAATCAGCTTGCCCAACATCCATAAAATAAATACTCAAATTTTCATTATTACTATTATTATTTTTATAATTTCCTAAACTAATTCCATCATTATAATACAAAAAGCTAGCAAATATTAATGCTAAAATAATAAGTATACTATTAAATATTTTTATTCTATTACTATCTTTCATTTAACCTCCATATCCTAAATAAATATTAACATATTATAATGATAAAAAGAATAAAAATGTTAGAAATATCTAAAAATAAAGAGTATAATGGATATACATTTAGGAGGATTAAATATGTATAATATAAAGGATTATGTAGTATATAAAAGGGATGTTTGTCAAATTGTTAATAAAAAAAATATTAATAATTTTGAGTATTATGTTTTAAAATCTACTACAGATAGTAGTTTAACAATAGATGTACCAGTTAGTAATGAAAGTAAATTATTAAGAAATTTAATTACAGAAAAAGAAATTGAATTGTTAATAGAAAAAATAAAATATTTATCCCCTCTTGAGATAGAATGTAAAAATCTTGAAGAAGAATATAAGAGATTAATGCAAGATGGTAGTATAGAATCATTAGTTATAATTATAAAAACAACTTTTTTACGTAATAAAATAAGGACAGAAAATAAAAAGAAAATGACCGATAATGATCAACTTTTCTTTAATTTAGCAGAAAAATATTTATATAATGAAATTGCTTATGCTTTAAATAAAAGTTATGATGAAGCCAAAGAATATATTTTAAATAATTTAAAATAAGTATTATATCTATTTTATTTTTTTATTTCTTCAAAACGATATTTTTGTTTAACATCTGGATATTTTTCATGATCTACTTCAGATAAAAACATATCCAGTGGTCTAGCATAAATCCCATTTGTATGATTTGAGTTATTATCACTATGCATACAGTAATATATAACTAAATCTTCTAAAGTTTCTGTATGTTTTGCAATTCCTAAGACTAAAACTTTAAATCCTTTAAAATGTTTATACATTGTATATGGCTTTACTTCTCTCATATTATCACCATCTATATTTTATCATAAATATTGTTAATAATGTTAAAGAATTATATAATATTCTTAAGGAGTATTTATGATTGATAATGGATATTTATTTGCTAAAGATAATAAAAGATTATTTGTTAATGCAAATATTGGTTGCTTAGGAAATTGTAGTTATTGTTATCTTCCTATAATGGGTTATTCTAATAATAAAATAATAAAAAGTACTAAAACATGTGAAGAAATAATTAATATGATTAACAATTCTAATATCCAAATAAATAAAGATACTTTAATTACATTTGGTTGCTTTTGTGAATGCTTTGATGAATTTAATAAAGAAGAAACTATTAAATTAATAAATTATTTTTTAGATAAAGGCAATCAAGTACAAGTATCGACTAAAAAATGTTAAATTATCTTGATATTAAAAAGATATTTTCTCATATAAAATATTATGGTCAATTTATCTTATTTGTAAGTAGTGCTTCTATTTCACAACACAGTGTTTATGAAAAAAATACTGATATTCCAGAGTTACGATTTAAAAATTTTAAATTTAGTAAGTATTTTCCAGTTATTTTGTATTTAAAGTCAGTTCTTAAAAATATAACTTATAAAGATATATCACTATATAAAGATTTAATAAAATCATATAACATAAAATATGTTGTTGTTGGTTCTATTTTTACAAAAGAAAAGGCTATAGAAAGTGTTCATTTTTCTAGTAATAATACATTATTTTATAATGAAATAAAAGATGAATATGTGATAATTGATGAATTAAAAAAGTTATGTAATGTTTATAGGCGTAGTAGTGAAGTATGTAACTTATTAAAAAGAATTGTATCGTAATATAATTAATGTTAAAATAGTTTTCATAATTTTTAAGGAGCTGAAAAATGGAAAATACTAATAGAATAAAAAGATATATTTCAAAAAAAATTTATGAAAAATTACGTCAAGAATATTTAAAAAGTAGTATAACTAATATTGGAAGAATAGTTGAAGAAAAAGATAGAATAATCTGTTATGTTGATCAAAAATCCCTGGAAAAATATAAAGGTAATAAACCAATTTATGAATTAAAACTTTATGGTATGAATCAAGTAACAGATGGAATAAAAGAACAAGTTAAAAAATTAGGCTTAGATAAGCCAGTATATTACATATTTGATGGTATTAATTTTAATACAGCGGTAGAATTAGTTTCGTGGTGGTCGACAATTGTATTTAAAAACTGTACTTTTAACAAAGGAATTAATGTATTATGGAGTAATAACATAGTTTTTGAAAATAATAAATATATTGATTGGGCTAATATTTATTTTGCTAGTGATATTTTTATGAATATTAATAGAGTCAATGAGTTAACATTTATAAATGAAGAATTCAAAAATAGTTATGAATATACAAAAATTTATGATACAAATTTTGGCATGCGTTTAAATGCTAAAAGATTAAATATTACAAATTGTATATTTGGAGATGCAACAACAACTAGGATAAATATAACATCAGAAGAAACAAGACTTTATAATTCTAATTTAAAAGCAAAAGAAATACACTTAAATTCCGAAAGTATAAAATCTGAAAAAAGTACATTTACTGCGACTGATGGCGTAGAAATTAATAATGCAAATTGTGACTTTAATGGTATGGTATATTCTCCTATTATATTTTATAATGGCATGGTTTTAGAAGATAGGAACAATAATGGCCAAGAAATTAATAGTGCTAATGCTTTATTAAAAAATACTAGAAAAGAATTTTTAGTAAAATTATGTGAAGTATACAATCAATGTCGTTATATTAATGATCAAAAACTTGAACAGATTAGGACTGAATTAGAAAAACAAGCTGTATTAAAGCTATTAAAAAAGAATGATTAATTTTAATAAAAGAGAAATGATAGTTTATTAAAATCTTTATGGAGAATTTTATGAATTTAAAGGAATTAGAAAAAGAATATGATAAATTACAAATTAAATATGGTGCTAAAGAATTAGATTCAATTTATAATGGTGGATGTAGTAATAATCCAAATATATGTTTTGTATTTATGAATCCCACTGGAAGAAGTATTGCTTCTTCTAAGAATTGGAAGGGAATTAAATCCCCTTGGATAGGCACAAAAAACACTTGGGATTTATTTTATGAACTAAATTTGTTAGATAAAGATATTTATCAAAAAATTAAAGCTATAAAAGGTAAAGATTGGACTGAAGAATTTGCCAAAGAAGTTTATAAAGATGTAGAAGAACATAAGTATTTTATTACTAACTTAGGAAAATGTACGCAAATAGATGCACGAGCATTACCGGATGAGGTTTATAAAGAATATTTATACTTATTAGAAAAAGAATTTGAAATAATTAATCCTAAAGTAATTATTCTATTTGGTAATCAAGTAAGTTCAATTGTATTAAATGAAAAAATAAATGTTTCTAAAGTAAGAAAAGCTCTTTTTGAAAGAAAAATAAATGGTAAGAAATATAAGTTTTATTCAGTTTATTATCCTGTAGGAAACGGTAGATTTAATATTAGTAAGTCTATTGAAGATATTAAATGGATAATGAATAATTTATAGTTTTTTAACTTTCTGTAAGTAATTTTCTAAAACGTTGTAGTTTTATAAATTTATATTTAAGCATATTTTTAACTCCTTTGTATAAACGCTATTATAGCGTGTTTTATAGTCTGTAAGTTATAATTTTATTTGAAATGAATAATACGCAAATTGCGAACATTACATAATAAATTAGCTTAATTTCAGTATTATATTTCAAACATTTTGGTAATATAGATTATTTATTAATCCAATGGTATAATATTCTTATCAAAAATTAAAATGATAAATAATAATTACAATGAAGAGGTAAAAACAATGAATAAAGAAAAAATATTTAGAATTTTAACACTTGTATTTATGTTTATGACTTTTATAGGTGCAGGGTATGTATTATTTAATAAAGGACAAGTTAATGCCGGATATACTGTAATTCCAAGTTTATTTTGTGCAATTTTTTCTCAATTAGCAGTTTATGAAAAATTTAAAAAAGAAAAAAATAAATAGTAATTTATTGCCATAATTAAATTATAAAGTGAAAGGTTAAAGTAATGGTCATATGAAAAATAAGAAGAAAAAAATATTTAGAATTTTAATTATATTATTAATCATAATTATTGGAATAATTGCTGTCTATAAATTGATTGAAACTGGAGTTATAAATAGAAAATCCTTTAAATTTATTATTGAAAATACTAGTTCTAATCCAGTTGATACAATAAATAATGACAAAAATCAAGAATATATAGAATGGGATGAAATAACAAAAGATGGGGTAAATGAAGAATTATTATTTCAAAATGTAGATACTAAAGATTTAGAAAAAATTTCAACACTATTACAATCTTTAACTGCAGAAATTGCTCAAAAAGAAAAAGAAGATATTAATTTTTATTTAAGTGCAGGTTGGTATGAATATGCACTAAATAGTGAGCAATATAATGAAGTTATAAATATGGGAAACGACGCAATAAAACCATTATATTTAATAATATATAAAAGTCCTAATCAAGGATCTTATGAGTATATTTGTGCCATGGCATTATCAAAACTAGTTAATTTTGATGATGTAACTGATTCTTGGTCTACTTCAAAAGAATTTTTAGAAAAGTTTAATCAAAAAGTTATTAGTAATAAAGAAAAATAGTTAAATATAGATTACTTATCAGAAATGATAGTTTTTTTAAATATAGTTAAAAAAACTTACAAACCTTTATGATTTGTAAGTTATATTTATTTGGAGCAGGCAAGGGGAATCGGACCTCCATCCTAAGCTTGGGAAGCTTATGTTCTGCCACTAAACTATGCCTGCGTATAAAAATTATATCATATTTTTAAAATAATAAATAATATTTTTATTTCATATAATTAGTTGGGTGTTAATATGAACGGACTAACTTCAAAAGAAGTAATTGAAAGTCGTAGTAAATATGGAAGTAATACTTTAACTAAGATTAAAAAGAAATCTTTTTTTAAACTAATTTTAATATCCTTAAGTGATCCTATAATAAAAATTCTTTTAATAGTATTGTCTATTAAATTTATTTTTTTATTTAAAAATTTTGATTGGTATGAAACAATTGGTATTTTAATTGCTATTGTTTTAGCATCAGTAATAAGTGCGTTATCAGAATATGGAAGCGAAGAAGCTTTTAAAGCACTGGAAGAAGAGTCAAGTCAAAAAAATATATCTGTTTTACGAGATGGAAAAATAGTAACAATTTTAACAACTGAATTAGTAGTTGGTGATTTAGTTTACTTGTTTAGTGGTGATAGAATTCCAGCAGATGGCTATTTAGTTGATGGTAGTATCACTGTAAATGAAGCTAGCATTAATGGAGAATCAAAAGATAAACATAAGGAAAAAGGTGATTATGTTTATTCCTCAACTATAATATATGATGGCGAAGCCAAAATGAAGATACAGAAAATTGGAGATAATACTTTAATAGGTTCTTTAGCAAAAGATATTCAAATAATAGAAGAAATTAGTCCTTTAAAAAAGAGATTAAGTAAACTGGCTAAAATAATTTCTAGATTTGGTTATATAGGTGCTTTAATAGTAGCAGTTATCTATTTGATTACCTCTAATGATTATAGTATGGATAATATTTTATATACTTTAACGCTTAGTATAACAGTTTTAGTAGTAACAGTTCCAGAAGGACTACCTCTTATGATTTCTTTAGTACTCTCATCAAATATGAAAAAAATGATTAAAGATAATGTGTTAGTAAGAAAACTAGTTGGAATAGAAACTAGTGGTAATATAAATTGCTTATTAACAGATAAAACTGGTACTATAACTGAAGGTAAATTAAAAGTAACTGCCTATGTTACACCATCAAATAAAAAATATTTTACTCTTGATAAATTAAATAAAATCTTAAAAGATGAAGTTAGTAAAAATTTATTATATAACAATTCAAGTTATTTTGATTCTAATAATAATATAGTAGGTGGTAATCAAACAGATAAATCTATTTTAGAGTATGTAGGGAATCTAACTAAAAATCATAAAGTAATTAAACATGAATTATTTAATAGTAATACAAAGTATAGTTCTGTAACTTTAGATAATAATAAAACATATTATAAGGGTGCTAAAGAAGTATTACTTGATAAATGTTTATTTTATATAAATGATTTAGGAGAAAAAAAGATTATTTATAATAAAGAAAAAATAGAAAAAGAAATAGATTCTAAAGCTTTAGATGGCTCAAGAATAATAGTACTTGCAGTATCGGATAATTTTACTAGAGATTTAGAACACTCTAGTTTAATATATTTAGGATATATAGTTATTAAAGATAATATAAGAGATACTGCTAAAGAATCAATAGATATATTACATAATTCGGGAATTAATGTAATAATGATAACTGGTGATAATGCTAATACTGCTAGAGCAATCGCAAAGGAAGCTAATATTATTTATAATGATTCAGATATCGTTTTAACATCAACAGAGTTTAATAATTTAATAGATTCGGAAATAGTAAAGATTTATCCTAAATTAAAAGTTATTGCAAGAGCATTACCTCAAGATAAAAAAAGATTAGTATCTATTTTGCAAGAACAAGGTTTGGTAGTAGGGATGACTGGTGATGGAATAAATGATGCTAGTGCTTTAAAAAGAGCTAATGTAGGTTTTGCTATGGGAAGTGGAACCTCTGTTGCAAAGGAAGCTAGTGATATAGTTATTCTTGATGATAATATAAAGTCTATTACTAAAGCAGTTTTATACGGTAGAACTATATTTAAAAGTATTCGTAAATTTATTATATTCCAGTTAACTGTAAATATTTGTGCAATGCTTATGGCAATAATTGGCCCATTAATTAATATAGCAACACCAGTAACTGTGATTCAAATGTTATGGATTAATATGATTATGGATACGCTAGCAGGCATGGCTTTTTCTCACGAACCTGCATTAATAGAATATATGAATGAGGCACCTAAAGATGAAAAAGTACCAATTATTAATAAATATATGTATCAAGAGATATTTATAACTGGGATATATTCTTCGTTATTAGGTTTATTTTTTCTAAAATCTCCATTAGTTTATAATTTTATAAGATATTCATCTGATAATAGATATTTATATACTGCATATTTTTCATTATTTATTTTTACAGGAATAATAAATGCTTTTAACTCAAGAACACCACGTTTAAATGTTTTTGCTAATATATTAAAAAATAAACAATTTATTCTTATCTTTTTAGTAATTATTATTATTCAAGTATATTTAATATATTATGGTGGATCATTATTTAGAACGTATGGGTTAACTTTAAAGGAATTATTATTTACCATTATTTTATCATTAACAGTAGTACCTGTTGATATAATAAGAAAAAAATTAACTAAAAACAGATTTGATACTATATAATGTTGATATTTATTTTATCAACTTTTTTTTATATATAAAATATGTTATTATTTAATTAGGATAGTGATAAAAATGAATAATAAAAAAGGGTTTGTATTTATAGAAACAATATTGGTAATAGTAGTATTATCGGTAGTTTTAATAACTAGTTTAGTTGCTTTTAATAAAATATTAGTTGAGCAAAAAAGAAGATTGGTATTTGATGATACTTCTTATATTTACACTACTTATAATATAGAAAATTTTATAGTGTCTTTAAATATAGAAAATTATATAAAAAAATATATGTTAATAGATGGAACAAAAAATGAATATAAAAGAAAGATTGTTGAATTTAATTGTAATGATAAAACTTTATATAATTTATTAGCTAATAATGAAATAGATCCTAAAGAACAACAAAAAATGAAATTTTGTGAAGAAGTAATGAATTCTGATGAACTAAATATTAAACATATATATATTACTACATATGATGTTAGTTCTATTAAAGATTGTCTTAGTTCCTCAGGTGAAGTAATATGTGATAATACTGATAGTGAAGTATTAGATAATTTAAGCATAAATGGTATTTATTATTTAAGAACATTATATGGTACTAATGATGATGAGAATAATCCTGATTATCGAATAATAGTAGAATACGAAGAAGAATATAATAATTGTACAATTAGAAAAAAACCAGAAGATGGTACTTGTCCAACTAACTATTCTTATGTTGATTCAAATTGTTGTAAGAAAGATAAAAAAAATTATTATAGTAATATAAAACTAGTATTAAGAGGTACAGCATTATGAAACTTAGTAATAAAGGTATGACATTAACTGAAGTAATAGCAGCCTTAATAATATTATCAATAGTAATGATATTTTTATTTAATATTATATCAGATTTAAGATATGAAGATTTTTTAAGTACTACTAGAAATGCTGATGCAGTATCTAGAACTAGTATTATCAATATAATAGAAAATGATTTTATAACAAAAGACTTATATAAAATAACCCCTTGTGTAGATAATGATAATATATGTTTATTATTTGATTATAAAATAGCTAAACAAAAAAAATTAATAGTAAGTGAAACATATGTTGCTTATGGTCCAATAAATTTTATGGAAAAATGGGAATTAGCAAATGGAAAATATGATTTAGATAATTTTTCTTATTGTTTAAAAACATCAAGTTATGATCCTAATCTAAGTGACGCTGTTAACTTACAAAATAGTGAATATTTTTCAGTAAAAATTTCTATACCGGTAATTGATACAGTGTCTAATAGCAGGAAAGGTGATATAGATTTAACCTATATTGATAAAGTTATAAATCATCAATTTCCCTATAAATTAGAAGTACGAGGTCAAACATATACATGTAATTAACTCTATTATTTTATGTAATAGAGTTTTATTTTATCTTTAAAATCTCTAACTAACTCTTTTATAAAAATAGATTCAGTTTTTTTATTTACTAATAAATAGCAATAGTTTTTCGTTCTTGTTAAAGCAACATAAAATAATCTTCTTTCTTCTCCATACAAATATTTTTCTGTATTATTATTAACTAAACTAAGTATTTTATCTTCTTTTATTTTACTAGGTAATCCGCATATATCATTATTTAAATTAATTATAATTACATTATTACTTTCTAACCCCTTAGATCTATGAATGGTTAAATAAGTAATATCAATATCTTTTATATCATTAATAATTATCTTTTTATCTTTAAGCTTTATTTTATCATTTAATAATATATTAATATCTTTATTATTTCTCCCTAAAACTAAAATATCATTTCCAAAATTTTTATATAGATAATCTATTAATTTAATAAAATCATTTTTAATATTTTTATAATATATAATTCTAATTGGATAATCTAATGATTTATTAGATTTTAAATTCTTTTTAATTTGTAAATTATTTTTCATAATAAATTTACCTGCTATATTAGTTAACTCAATACTATTACGATAAGTAGTATTTATTTTTAATATCTTACTATTAGGAAAATAATTTTTAAAATTTACAAATAAATCTAATGTGCATCCTGAAAAACGGTAGATTGATTGCCAATCATCTCCTACTACCATTAATTTAGCATCGCAATACAAAAGTATTGATTTTATAAGAGAAAATCTAATAAAAGATGAATCTTGATACTCATCAATAATTATAAATTTATATTTCTTTTTAATACCATATTTATTTACTAACTCTCTAGATTTTATAATAAGATCATCAAAATCTATTTCTTTATTAATTTCTAACTCTTTTTCATATTTTAAATATATATTTAAGCTGATTAATAAAAATATTTTAAAATAATTATATTTAAATATATATTTCTTAATTTTTTTAAAAAAAGTACTATAATCATTAATATTAAAATTATTTGATTTAAATAATTTAATAAATGTACTTATAAGTTCAAATTTTTTTAATATATAATCATTATTATTATTTAAATATTTATAAAACTTATTTTTATCTTTAATTTTAACTTTTAAATATTTACATACATATTTCAATTGTTTTATATTATTAATACAATCTATATATAAGTAATTATATATACATCTTTCTAATGTATCAGTATCAGTTATATTAAAATTAATATTATAACTTTTTAGTATTTCAACTCCTAATTTATGGAATGTATAAACATCTATATCTAAATTAAATTCTTTCTTTATTTTATTTTTTAGACTTAATGAAGCATCTTTTGTATAAGAAATACATAAAATATCATTTTCTTTATAATTTAGCGTATTTATTAAATAATTTATTTTACCTAATATTGTTAAAGTTTTCCCAGCTCCAGCCCCAGCTACTACTAGTAAATACTTGTTATTATCGCACACTATTTCCTCTTGCTCATTATCAAGTTTATAATTTCCTACAAACATATTAAACTTTCTATTCCTATAATAGTTTAATCTCAACAAATATTATTTTATCAAAAAAAGATGTATTATACACCTTTATTTTTATATTCTTCATAAAGTTCTTTAAATCTATTGTAATGGATAACCTCACGTTGTCTTAAGAAGAGTAATGGTTGTATTAAGTCAGGATCTTCAGCTAAATTAAGAAGATTTTCATATCCTGCACGTGCTTTTTCCTCAGCAGCCATATCTTCACATAAATCGGCTACAGGATTTCCTGTTGATGCAAAATAATCTGCTGTAAAAGAAACTCCAGATGGATTTAATGGATAAACTCCTTTTCCATGTTCAGTATAATATTCTCCCAAACCAACACTTTCTAATTCTTCAAGAGTAGCGTCTTTAATTAACTGTCTAAACATTGTAGATATCATCTCACAATGTCCAAGTTCTTCGGTAGCAATCATATTAAGTAATGCTTTACCTTTTGCATCGGGCATTGAAAAACTTTGCGAAAAATACCTTAAAGCAGCTCCTAGTTCACCGGCATACCCGCCTAAGGCACTAATTATATATTTTGCCATACGTAAATCTTTTTTCCTAATATTTACGGGAAATGCAAGATGTTTTTCATATTTATACATATTTTACACCTCCATCATTGTCCCAAGGCCAAGGATTTTTATAATATTCATATTTGCTTGAATAAGAAGAACATAAATTAAGGGGACCATAAGATCTTTCATATTCATCTAGATAAGTTTTGTACTGTTTAACATACATTTTAAATTTATTGTATATAAAATCATTGTCTGGATGTAAATCTAAATATAAACTTAAATCATTTAGGGCAAACTCTGCCTCACTAATTTTTATTAATAGTTCTTCTTCTCTGCTAATAGGATCTAAATTTTTTAGTTTAAAATTTTTATAAGGAATATATTCATCGGCAAACATATTTCCTCTTATATATCCTAAATTTTCGTTAACTAACTCTATATTTTTATTTGTTGGTAATGAGCCATCAATAAAAAAATTAATATCATCAATAAACATTTGATACCTCCTAAGAATAGATTATGTAAGTAAAAAATTCATGTATAAGTAATTTACCTATACTATATTGTTAGTACTTTGCATAATTTTATACTTATGATATAATCATTATAGAAAGTAGGATGATATAATTATGGCTAAAAGCAAAGCTTTAAAAAAGTATGAAGAAGATTTTAAAAAATATGCTTTAGTAGTAACAGTATTTATCAGTATTTTTCTATTTGGATATTTTATATACTATACTTATAATGGTTATATGGATTCAAAAATAAGTAAATCTTATCTAGTAAGTAAAAAATTAGTAAAAAAACAATATAATATTGAAGAAGACTTATCAGAATTAAGAAATTTAACTGGCGAGAGATTTATTTATATTTCTTATACTGGAAATAAAGATATTTATAATTTAGAAAAAGAACTAAAAACTTTAATAAAAGATTATAACTTGACTGATAAATTTTATTATGTAAATATAGATTCAATTAAAAATGATGATAATGTTATTAGTGCTATCAATAATTTTTTAAATGTTGAAGAAGGGTTAATTACAAAAGTACCAACAATTATTTATGTTAATAAAGATAATGAAATTTTAAGAAATAATATTATAACAAGATTAGATGATAATTTAATGGAAAAAGGAGATTTTCAAAAATTATTAGATATAAATGGCTTTTAAAGTCATTTTTTTCTTTAAAAAAATTAATAATTAACTTATAATATTTAACCATGAGGGAGGCTATATGGAAGATTATATAAAAGTTATTATAGATAAAATTAAAATGAGAGACTATGATTTTGTTAATAAATTACTTGAATTAAATATATTAGATGGTAATTTACTAACAAAAGAAATAATTAAAACTAAAGATTATAGTTTATATGTTAAAGCAGTATTGAATTTAAAAAATATTAATTATGATGAAATAGTAGATATGTTATGTAAATCTTATAGCTGTGAAAAATTACAATATTTATTAGACATTGCTGAAAATAATAATCAAATATGTAGAGAAAGAATTATTGAGAGTTTTATAAAAGATTCATCTAATGTTGAAGAATTATACGATTTACAAATGGTTTATAGGAATGAAAAAAGGATAATTAAAGAAATAATAAATAAAGCTAGAGTATTACATCAGTTATTTCCAAGTTTAGTTCTTACCAATTATAAAGA
Source organism: uncultured Bacilli bacterium (assembly GCA_944373095.1). GTDB lineage: Bacteria > Bacillota_I > Bacilli_A > RF39 > UBA660 > CAG-605. The sequence continues at coordinate 6,531 of CALWAK010000002.1, read as the reverse complement.
TGAAAATTTAATAAGGGCGTGTATAGCCCATATTCATGCTATCGATAAAGAATCATTATTAATATTATTAAATATTGATTCAAAATATTCTATTGATGTTATTAAAGCGATGGTAAATAATGATGAAGATGATTTTGCTTATATGGTTATGAGCTATTTTAATTTATTAAAATTATTTAATCAAACTGATAAGGCTTCATCTTTAAGTTCACTAGTAGCAACTATTGAGCCTACTATAAAAAATAATTTCTTAAACTATCAAAAATTTTATATAAATTTATTAATTTATATAAGAAGATATTTATCATCAATAGAGGTTGGAAATATAGTTTGTTGTGAAGGTTTAAGCGATGAGCAATTAAAATTAGTAGAAAATGAAGTTATTAAATATATTAATATAGTATTAGAATCTGATAAAGTAACTGACAGAGAATTACATAATTATTTAAGTTGGTTATATTCAGTTAGAAATATCGAAACATTGAAAAAATATTCTTCTAAATTTGCTAAGATATTTAATAATGAACCAATCAGACAATTAAATCTTAAAAAAAATCAATAAAATTGTTTGACTTTTACACTACTTTCTTATATACTTTTAACTGGTACATTTTATTTATGTAGAAATTTTTGATGTGGGAAGTTAACTGTTTCTATATATTTGAGAGGGAAAGAATTATGAAAACATTTATGCAAAAAAAAGAAAATGTAGATCGTAAATGGTATGTTATTGATGCTACAGATATTAACTTAGGACGTTTAGCAACTAAAGTTGCAACAATTCTTAAAGGAAAACATAAACCAACTTATACTCCACATGTAGACTGTGGTGATTATGTAATTGTTATTAATGCTAGCAAGGTTAATTTAACTGGTAAGAAATTAACTGATAAGATGTATTATAATCACAGTAGATATGCTGGTGGATTAAGAGAAAGAACTGCTAGTGAAATGCTAGAAAAATATCCTGAAGAAATGGTTGAAAGAGCTGTAAAAGGTATGTTACCAAAAGGACCATTAGGAAGAAAAATGGGTAAAAAATTATTTGTTTATGCTGATGAAAAATATGAACAAGTTGCTCAAAAACCAATTGAAATGAAAGTTAAATAGGAGGAAATAACATGGCTAATAAACAAGTATGGACTGCTACTGGTCGTAGAAAAAGATCAAGTGCTCAAGTAAGAATGACAACTGGAAAAGGTAATATAATCGTAAATGGAACTCCAGTTAGTGAATATATGCCTTATGAAACATTAGTAATGGATATTAAACAACCTCTAGTTGCTACAAATAATGCTGATAAATTTGATATTGAAGTTATTGTAAAAGGTGGCGGATTTTCTGGTCAAGCTGGTGCAATTAGATTAGGTATTGCAAGAGCATTAATTAATTATGATGCTAATACTGATCAAACTAGAGAAGATTCTTATCGTAAAATTTTGAAAAAAGCTGGTTTTGTTAAGAGAGATCCAAGAGTTAAAGAACGTAAAAAATATGGTCTTAAAAAAGCTCGTCGTGCTCCACAATTTTCTAAACGTTAATTTAAAATTTTTCCTTGCTATATGCAAGGTTTTTTCTTTTCTTCATATAAATTAAATATGAAGAAAGTTATATTTATATTATTAATAGTATTTATATTTGGAGTTACCCAAATTCAAGCGTCATTACCACTATCTGGTAAAACAATTGTTCTTGATCCAGGCCATGGCGGAAAAGATGCAGGTACAAGTTATAATGAGATTTTAGAAAAAGATTTAAATTTAGCAATTGCGTTAAAACTTAAAACTGAATTAATAAAAAATGGCGCAAGCGTAATTATGACAAGAGAAGGAGATTATGAGTTATCTTCACCTGATACTGATAGAAGAAAAAAGAGTGATTTTGATAATAGAATAAAACTAATTAATACCTCAATGAGTGACCTATATTTATCAATTCATATTAATTATTTAAGTGATTCTAAATATAGTGGTGGGCAAGTATTTTATGAAAATGAAGATGATAAAATATTAGCAGAATTTATTCAAAAGGAATTAAATACTATTAGTTTTCCTAGAAGTATTAAACAGATGCCTGATATATATATGTATCAATATTTAAAAATACCAGGAGTACTAATAGAATGTGGTTTTATATCTAATACTAAAGAAAGAGAAAAATTGGTTACTGATGAATATCAAAAAATATTGGCTAATAAAATAACTAATGGGGTAATTAGTTATTTCACTTAAATTTCACAAAAATAACTTATTTTTATCATTTAAAATAAGTACCATTTAAATGTCTGTTGTGATATAATTTTTACAATAGGTGATAGTATGAAAGTAAAAGAAAAGACTTTCAAAACAATTGATGAACAAATTGAAATTTTATTAGAAAAAGGTCTTATTATAGATGATATAGAATATGCAAAATCTGTTTTGCTTCGTGAAAATTACTTTTTTTTAATGGGTTATCGTCATTTGTTTTTAAAAAGTGAGAAAGAAAGATATTTTATTACTAATACTAACTTTCGTGAATTATATGCAATGTTTAATTTTGATAGACAATTAAGAAATATAATTTTTAAAAATATTTTAATAGTTGAAAATAATGCTAAAAGTATATTTTCTTATGAATTATCAAAAAAATATGGTATTAAGGAAAAAAATTATTTGAATCCAAAAAACTTTAATCAAGATCCGCAACGAAGAAGGCAAGTACAAGATTTAATCAAAAAAATGCAACGTCAAATTAGGGTAAATGGTGGGCAACATTCTGCAACAATGCATTTTATAGATAAATATGGGTACGTTCCTTTATGGATTGTTGTAAAAGTTTTATCTTTTGGTATAGTTAGCGAATTATTTACTATACTAAAATCAGAGGATCAAAAAGAAATTGCAGACATCTATAAAATAAGTGCAGAAAATCTAGTAATATATTTACCTATTTTAGCTAATTTTAGAAATTTATGTGCACATGAAGATATTTTATATAATCATAAATCACAACGTATTATTTCAAACACTAAATTTCATTACCTTTTAAATATTCCTAAAATGAATGGAGAATATATTTACGGTAAAGATGATTTGTTTGCATTAATTATAATATTAAAACAAATGTTAAGAGAGGAACAATTTCGTTTGCTTTTAAACGAAATATCTTATGAAATAGATGTTTTAGATGGCAAATTAGTACATATTAAAATTGATAAAGTATTAGATTCAATAGGATTTCCTAAAAATTATAAAAATTTAACAAGGATGGATGTTTAATGGAAAATGAAAAAGTATATGAAGCAAAAATAATAAATAATAAAAAAAATACTAATAGTGTTTGGGTAAAATTGCTTGTAATAGTATGTTTGATTACTATTGGCGCAGCGGGTATGTATGGTGTGATTACTTTAATACCTGGACAAACTGTTATTAATAAATTAGAAAAAGAAGTAACCGTAAACGAAAATGGCATAGCGGATGCAGTTGAGAAAATCTATGATGCAGTAGTTGTTGTAGAAACATATAAAAGAGATACACTTTATGCAACTGGAACAGGTTTTATATTTAAAGAAGATAATGATAAATTCTATGTTATAACTAATTATCATGTAATTGAAGATGGTAGTACTATCAAAATAGTATTAACTGATGATACCACTTATGAAGTAGAAGTTATTGGTGGAGACAAGTACTCTGATATAGCGGTTTTAGCTTTTGATTCCAAAGAAGATTATACTATTGCAGAAATAGGTTCAAGTACTGATGCTAGAGTTGGAGATACATTATTTGCAGTAGGAGCACCACTTGATTCTTCAACATATTCATGGACGGTTACAAGAGGAATTTTATCTGGTAAAGATAGAATGGTTACAGTTTCAACATCATCACAAACAAGTGTTAGTGATTATATGATGAAAGTATTACAAACCGATGCTGCTATTAACTCTGGTAATTCCGGAGGACCACTATGTAATTCTAATGGAGAGGTTATTGGAGTTACTAATATGAAATTAGTTTCAAGTGGAGTTGAGGGAATGGGGTTTGCTATTCCAATTGAAGATGCCATGGATTTTGCTAACAAAATAATGAATGGTGAAGATATTACTAGACCGACATTAGGGGTATCAATGATGGAATTAGATGTAGCTTCATTTTATCGATTAGAAATCCCAGATAATGTTGAATATGGTGTTGCTGTTTATTCAGTTGAGGCTGATAGTGCCGCTGATAATGGTGGTATAAAAAAAGGTGATATTATTCTTGATTTTGATAATATAAAAATAACTTCTTCAGCCCAATTAAAATATGAATTATATCGTCATAACGTTGGGGATACAGTTTCAATAAAAGTAAACAGAAGTGGAACAATAAAAGAATTACAAATTACCTTGATAAATTAAAAATTCGCATCAAATGATATAAATCTCTATGTATTATAAAAAGTGAGATTTGTATCATAAATGCGAATTTTTTTAATCTAAATATAATACGTTTAAATCAACATTGCCCCTAATTCCTGGAACTTCTCCGGTATTTGAAAATTGCCAAATATAATAATCTTTATCATAGTCAGTATTATATATATAGTGAGCTAACCATGTTTTATAATTAGTTGTATCCCAAATATTATTTAGATAATATTTGCTTCCATAATTCATAATCTCATATCCATTTGCTTTTAAAACATTCATAAATTCTTTAGCAACATTGTTAATATCATAAAAATTAATATTATAATTTTTAAAATTACTCCAATCTTCAAAATCAAATGCTATAGGTAAATCAAGATTTATTCCTTTTAAATTTTCTATAATAAAATCTGCTTGTTCTCTAGCTTCCCAAAGTTCAGTAGCATAAGAATAAAAATATCCACCTATTTTAATACCAACTTCTTTTGCATTATTTAAATTATTTAAAGCTTTATTATCTAAAACTATTTTTCCTTCACTATTATGGCCAAAGCCAATTCTAATAATAGCAAATTCGACACCACTATTCTTGACTGTTTGCCAATCAATATCTCCTTGATAACTTGATACATCTATTCCAATCATAGTTCTATTTGTTTTATATTTCATAATCATTTCATCTAACTTATCAACTTTATTATTTGTAGTGTTAGAATTATTATTTAATTCTTCTACTATATGTAATTTAATATTTTTAGTTGTTTCATTGCCACTATTATCAATAACTTTTACAATTAAATCATATATTCCAATTGTATCAATATCATAAACACCTTCTATAATACATTTAGGGTTTCTATCGGCATTATCTCCATAAAAGGCGTTAGAACATATATCTATATCATTATTTACTATTGAGTACATATTAGAACTTAAACTTAATAAAGGTGGTTCATTATCTATAATATTTATATTAACTTTTATACTTCCTTTATGCTTTTTTATATCAATATAATCTATATTAATTTCTTGATAACCAACATCTGTATAGTTTATTTTACCCGTATTTAAAAGTGTACCATTGTTTATTTTTATTAATTCATCATAGTAAATATCTTCACCATAAATAAAATTTAAGTTATCTTTAATTTGTAATTCAGCTAAATTTTTTGAACATCCACAAGTAATTAGCATTAAAAAAATAATTAAAAAGAATTTTATTTTCACATTATCACCAATTTAGTTATATCATATAATAAAATATTTTGCATTAAGCAAAATTATATGATATATTTATTTTATAATAAAGAGGGATAACATGGTAAAGAAAAAAGAAGTTAATAAACTATGTGATAAAAACATTCTAGTAGCAGGAATTTGTGTAATTTTTCTAGGTATTATAGTAGGTATGCTTTTAATGGTATTGGGATTAACTAAATTAAATAATTATCAAAAAAATTATACTGTTGAAAGAAAAGAAGAATATGAAAATAATATAAAAATAGTAGAAATGGAATTAAATGAAATAGCTGAAAATGCTGTTAATTTAGAGTTAAAAAAGAAAAATTTACAACAAGAATTAAATGAAATTTATGAAAATTCTGGATATAGTGAAGAATATTGTAATAAAGAAGAAGAAATAAATTCAAATGAATTAGAAATTATAAAAAATGATAATTTAAAATATGAAAAAATTTCTGAAAAAAATGAATTAAAGAAAGTTTTAAATGAAATCGTAAGCAATTTAGATTATAATCAAAATCGTTTTATTTACGTTTTACCTGGTTTATTACTTATTATAGTTTCAATAATTATAGGATTTATAATAATATCTATCTCATATAAACAAGATAAAGATGATTTAGCGTTTAATTCAACACCAATTGGGCCATTAAAAACAATTGATGAAATAGTAAATTTAAAACATAATGATAAAGAAGAAGTAAAATTACCTACTTATAAAAAAGATAGGAATAAAAAGTCTTCCAAATAAATATATAGTGATACATTGATATCACTTTTTATTAAACTTTAGTGTGTGACTTACGAAGTAAGTCATTAAAAAAACCACTAGCTAAGTGAACTGAACCCCAAAAGTTGGACAGTTTATAAATAGTTTCTAATTATAGGATTGTAAC
>CALWAK010000001.1 GCA_944373095.1 uncultured Bacilli bacterium | reverse complement strand
TAGTGAAGGAGATTTAATATTAGATCCTTTTAATGGTAGTGGTACTACGGGAATAGTTGCTAGTAGATTAAATAGAAGATATATAGGAATTGAAAAAGAAAAAGAATTTTTGGATTTAACAATTAAAAGAAAGGAAAGTGAGAAAAATGAAACGCGATTTTGAGGATGTAATTAAAAGTTTAAAAAAGAGTATAACACCAGCTGATTATTTTGTTGATTACCCTAAAGTTTATGTTAATCTAAAAGATTATGAAGTCCATTTAAATATTTTAAATACATTAATTGGAAAAGAGAATATAGAAGAAGAATTTGTAAAACTTGTATCTAAATATCCTGAAGTGATGCGCTCTATTCCGATTCTTTTAGCAACTCATGAGTATAAATTTAATATAATAAATGTTCCGTGTGTTGAATTTTTAAACAATATTAGAAATGGCGAATATGCATTTTTTGATGAACAATATATATGCTATGATTTTAAAAAATTAAATCATTTGCTTGAAGATTATGCAATTTTTTTGAAGAAAAGTGGACTTTTAAAACTATTGCAAGATAGAAAAATAAAGAATTTAGTTGATTATGCAATAGGTATAGAAGTTGGCCTAGATTCTAATAGTAGAAAAAATCGTAGTGGTAAAATTATGGAAGATATTGTAGAAGAATTCTTTAAAGTCTCTGGTATAAAATATTATAAACAAATAGAATATAAGGATATTGATGAAAAATTTGGAACAAATTTTTGCTCAATAGGTAAGGCTACTAAAAAATTTGACTTTGTATTTAGAAGTAAAAATAATAATGATTTAATAGTAATGGAAGTAAATTGTTATGGAACTCAAGGATCTAAACCAAATGAAACTGCAAAAGGTTATGTAGAATTAAATAATCAAGTAAAAAAAATTAATGGGGCTAAGTTTGTTTGGATAACTGATGGTAATGGGTGGAAACGATCTAAATTAAATTTAGCAGATGCTTATGTTAAAATAGAGCATCTTTATACTATTAAGGATTTAGAAAATAATCTTTTAGAAAAATTATAAAAAATTTATCATCCTAGAAATTTTAATAAAAATAATTTAGGATGATTTTTTATTCTTTTTGCGTTAAAATTATAATAGAAAGAAGATGTGTTATGAATATAGTATTATGTGGAAGTATGAAAGTTAAAGATAAAATATTAGAAATAAAAGATATATTAGAAAATAAAGGGTATAATGTTTTATTACCTAAAGAATGTATGCAAGGATTACCTAAAAAAGTAGCATCAAGAAAACATTTTGAAAGAATTATAGATTCTAATAATAATATTATCTTAATAGTTAATGAAACTAAAAATAATATCAAAAATTATATAGGTCCTAATAGTTTTGCAGAAATAGCATTTGCTTTCTTTTATAATAAAACAATATATCTATTAAATGATTATTATGAACCGTATCTAGATGAACTTATGGAATGGAATGTTGCTCCGTTAAAAGGAAATATAGATAATATATTATGATATATTTAAATACTATTAAAATAGCTATTTTTACGTTTCCTATAATAGCATTTTTATTTACAATACCTTTTATATTACATCAATATCATAAATATGGTTCAATCAATAAATTAAGAGTCTTAATTATATATTCATTTATATTATATTTAATAACTATTTATTTTTTAGTAATACTTCCATTACCGAGTGAGGTAGAAGTATTAAATATGAAAGACATAATACCTCAATTAGAACCATTTAAATTTATAAATGATATATTATTAGATACTAATTTTAATATTAAAGATATAAATACTTATATACCTACATTAACAAATCCCTCTGTTTATACTATGTTATTTAATATTATAATGACTATCCCACTAGGTATGTATTTAAGATATTATTATAAATGTAGTTTTTTAAAAACTTTAATAATAAGTTTTTTTATATCTTTCTTCTTTGAATTTACTCAATTAACAGGTCTTTATGGTATATATCCTAAAGCTTATCGTTTATTTGATGTTGATGATTTAATAACTAATACTTTAGGTGGTTTAATAGGATATATCTTTATGGGTATAGTAGATAACTTTTTACCTACTAGAGATGAAATAGATAGAAAATCTTTAATCGATGGAAAAGAAGTATCTGGATTAAGAAGGATTACTTTATTTTGTTTAGATACTGTTATATATATATTTTTAACATCTATAATAACTATTATATTTAATAAAAACTATATACCTATTATTGTATTTATAATCTATTATGGTTTATTACCAAGTATATTTCATAAAACTATAGGCAGTAACTTCTTAAATGTTAAATTAGGATACCCTAACTTAACATTCTTAAGAAACTTATTTCGGATTATATTTATTTATTTTTATTATCTTATTATACCTTTTATATTATTAATATTAAGTTTTATTATAATAAGTTATTTTAATATAATAAATTCTAATATATTAATATTACTAGTATCTATACTAATAGTAATTTTATATTATTTAATAAATATAATAATAATTTTAGAAAATAAGAAAATATATTATGATAATATCTTTAAAATAGAATTTATTAGTACTATAGAGGAAAAAGATAATTGAATTATTATATTTAATATGATATAAAATTATTAGAAAGTAGGGAAGATTTATGAAGTATATTATAAGTATAATGTTTATATTATGTTTATTAACTGGTTGTAATGATAAAAAAGTATATCAAGACCAGTCATTAAATAAAGTTAGTATTAGTATTAATGATGTAACAAGTACTAGTGCTACCATTAGTATTAAAGATACCAATAAAGAACCATATATATATGGAAGTTGGTATGAAATAGAAAAAGAAGTAGATAATAGTTGGGAAAAATTAGAAGTTAAAAATGAAGCTTCATTTACTGATATGGGATATAATGTAGATAGTAATAATATAGTAGAATTTGAAATGAATTGGGAAGATTATTATGGCTCTTTAGAACCTGGTAATTATCGAATAGTAAAAAAAGTTAATGATACTTATTTATATACTTATTTTAAGATACAAAACAAGTAATTAAAAAATTATTTGTTTTTTTTATATTGTAACTTACTAGTAACTTTATATATCATATAATTAGTTTAGAAAGGAATTTTTATGGAAATATTAAAAGTAGAAAATTTAACTAAAATATATGGTAAAGATACTACTAAAGTAGTTGCCTTAGACCATGTATCTTTTTCAGTAGAAAAGGGTGAATTTGTTGCGATTGTTGGCGCATCAGGTAGTGGAAAATCAACTCTTTTACATTTAATAGGAGGAGTAGATAGACCAACAAGTGGTAAAGTATATATTGATAATCAAGATATATTTAAATTTAATGATGATAAGTTAGCTATATTTAGAAGAAGACAAATAGGATTAATTTATCAGTTTTATAATTTAATACCTATTTTAAATGTTGAAGAAAACATTACTTTACCTTTATCATTAGATAATAGGAAAGTAGATAGTAATTATTTAAATGAATTATTAAAGTTATTAGGATTACAGAATAGAAGAGGACATTTACCTAGTGAATTATCTGGTGGACAACAACAAAGAACTAGTATTGGTAGAGCTTTAATTACTAATCCTACTATAATACTTGCTGATGAACCAACAGGTAATTTAGATACTAAATCTAGTGATGAAATAGTAGCTTTATTAAAAAAATCTAATAAGGAATTAAAACAAACTATTATAATGATTACTCATAATATGGAAATAGCAAAAGTAGCAGATAGAATTATAAAAATAGAAGATGGCAAAATAGTTCCGGAGGATTAATTATGAATTTACTTAATAAATTAACAATTAAAAATTTAAAATTAAATAAAAAAAGAACTATTGTAACTATAATAGGAATTATGCTATCTGTTTCTTTAATAGCAGCTGTATCTACAATGTATAATAGTATGATTAAATCTTTAATTAATTTCGAAATTAGAGAAAAGGGAGATTTTCATGTAGCTTATTATAATGTTTCTAAAGAAGAAATAGATACTTTTAAGAATAATTGGAGTATAGAAAATATAAATTTAGTAGAAAATATTGGTTATGCTAAAATAGATTCTAAAAATGAATATAAACCTTATGCTTATATAAAAGGATTTACTAAAAGTTCTTTAGAAAATTTATCTATAAAATTAGTAGAGGGTAGATTACCAGAAAATAATAATGAAATATTAATTCCTACTCATTTAAAAACTAATGGGAGAATTACTTTAAATGTTGGAGATACAATTACTTTAGATGTTGGCAAAAGAGTAGATAATGAAGGGTATGAGTTAAATCAAACTAATCCTTTATATACTAATGATGATGGGACACTAAGTGAAAAAATAGTAAATACTACTAGTATTACATATAAAGTAGTAGGTATTATTGAAAGACCAGCATCTAATATTGAAGGGTATACAGCACCAGGTTATACATTCATAACTTATTTTAATGATAATAATATAGGTAACTTTGTAGATATATATGCTAAATATAATAAAAATGGTATTAAAAGAGCTTACGAAGTAACTGCTAATATTATTGGTGTAGATGAAGTATTATTTAAAAAATATTATAATGGAGAACTTTTAAATAATGATGAATTTAATGAATATACTAATCAAATAGCTAAAGCTAAATACGATATAAATATAAATGATTATTTAATTGATTTACAAACTAATCCAATAAAAAATAGTGGAATTGGTGGGTTAGGTATAGTAGTTGTTATAGTAATAATAATTATTATAGTAACCTCAGTATTCTGTATTAAAAATAGTTTTGATATTTCAATAACCGAAAAGATAAAACAATATGGAATGTTAAGAAGTGTTGGGGCTACTAAAAAACAAATAAAACGTAATGTATTTTATGAAGCAACTATTTTAGGATTAATAGGTATACCTTTAGGTATATTATGTGGAATATTAGCATCTTATATATTAATTATTGTTAGTAATTATTATCTAGGCGATTTTATGGCTTCCGATATTAAATTAATATTTTCTTTTTCTAGTCTAGCAATACTAATAGCTATTCTATTAGGTATAGTTACTATTTATGCATCAGCATTTAAAAGTGCTAGAAAAGCATCTCGTATATCACCAATTGAATCAATTAGAAATAGTGGTACTATTAAAATAAATTCTAAAAAAGTAAAATCACCTAAAATTATTAATAAATTATTTGGTATAGGTGGCGAATTATCTTATAAGAATTTAAAAAGAAATAAAAAGAAATATCGTACGACAGTTATATCTATAATAGTATCAGTATCTGTGTTTATTGCTTTAGCTAGTTTTATGAATCTTGCCTTTGATACTGTTAAGAAAGAACTTAACATAAGTGAATATAATATATCTTTAACTGCTACTGATTATACAGATACAGAATATAAAAAACTAATTGAAACTACATCTTTAAATAATATATTAAATTATACTATATTAAGAGAAACAGAATTAAAGTTTTCTAATACCCATTATAATCAAGCATATATAGATTGGTTAAATCTAGATTTAAATAGTTATGTAGATAGTTATATAAGTGTTATTAGTCTAGGTGATTATCAATATAAAAAATATATAGAATTTCTTAATTTAGATTATAATACTATGAAAGATAAAGCTATATTATTAGATTATGCTAGTATATCAAGATATAACGAAGAAGAAAATAAATTTGAAAGTAAATATTTACATGTATATAATTTTAAAGATCATGATACTATTAATGGTACTTTAGCTGATGATTCTAAGTTTAATATTGAAATATATAAAGTAGTAGAAACTAAACCATTTGCATTAAGTAATGTTAATAATGCTTTAATAGTTAGTGATGAATTATTTAATAAATTATTTTCTAATAAAGTATTAAATATATATTATGATTCTAATAATGCTAATAAATTACAAGATGATATAGATGAATATTTAACTGATATAGATTATTCTTTAAATAATATTGAAGAGAACGTAACTATGATGAATAATTTATTTACTTTAATAGGTATATTCCTATATGGATTTATTATAGTTATATCTTTAATAGGTATTACTAATATCTTTAATACTATAACTACTAATATGGAGTTACGAAGACAAGAATTTGCTATGTTAAAATCTATTGGTATGACTAAAAAAGAGTTTAATCATATGATAAGTTTAGAAAGTTTATTTATGGGTATTAAATCTTTATTATTTGGTATTCCTATAGGAATTATTTTATCTTATATAATTCACCGTTGTCTAACTATGGATATGGGTTTACCTTATAAATTACCTATTATAGCTATATTAATAGCAATACTTACAGTATTTATATTAATATTTATAATAATGAAATATTCTATAAATAAAATAAATAAACAAAATACTATAGAAACAATTAGAAATGAAAATATTTAACTAGAGAATAAAAACTCTAGTTTTATATTTATAAGTATTATTAATAAATTTAATTGCATCATATATATTGTCAATTGCATCATTTTAGGTTATAATGATGCAATTGAAAGGGAGAGTGATGCAATTTGCGAAACTTTAATTTAAAAGAAGAATATAATTCTATTATTTCTAATAATAATATTGTGAATTTAATAAGTAAGATTCATGAATACAAAGGAAAACAATCTTATTTATTAGATTCAAAAAAAGAAACCCTAGAAACTTTATTGAAAGTTGCTAAAATACAAAGTACTTCTTCATCTAATAAAATAGAAGGAATTTATACATCAGATAAGAGAATTAATGAGTTAGTTAATAAAAAGTTAGCACCTAAAAATAGAAATGAAGAAGAAATTGCTGGGTATAGAGATGTCTTATCGTTAATCCATGAAAATTATAATTACATAGATGTAACTTTAAATACAGTTTTACAATTGCACAGAGATTTATATAAATATACTGGTTATAATCATGGTGGAAAGTTTAAAAATTCTCAAAATTATATTGAAGAAACTAATGAGAATGGCGAAAAGAAAATAAGATTTGCACCACTATCTCCTGTTGAAACTCCAATTGCAATACAAGAATTATGTGAAAATTATAATCAAATAGTTAATAATGAATATTGTGATGTATTAGTACTAATTCCCATATTTATATTAGATTTTGTTTCGATTCATCCATTTAATGATGGTAATGGAAGAATGAGTAGATTATTAACATTATTACTATTATATAAAGCTGATTATATGGTAGGTAAATATATAAGTATTGAAAAAATAATTGAAGATACAAAAGATAGTTATTATGATACTTTAGAAAAAAGTTCAGTATCTTGGCATAATAATCAAAATGATTACTCTTATTTTGTAGAATATTATTTAGGTATTATATTAAATGCTTATAAAGAGTTAGATTCTAAATTAAATATAGTTGATAATAAAAAAATTACTTCTTATGATAGAATAATTACTATATTTAAAGAAAATATTATTCCAATAGATAAAGCATTTATAAATAATAAATGTCCAGATTTAAGTGAAACAACTATTGAAAGAGTATTAAATACTTTACTTAAGGAAGAAAAAATCATTAAAATATCTAATGGTAGATATACAAAATATAAGTCGAATATAAAGTGATTAACAGTCACTTTTTATATTGACAAAAATTAGGAAAAAATAAGTCTTTTTCCTAGAAAAAAGAATACTTGATTTTATTAATATTATTATATATATTAAATTTGTACTTAGGAGGGCTTATGAATATCTTATTAATTGAAGATAATTTAACTATTATCAAAGGATTAACTTATTCTTTTATAAAAAATAATTATAATATAACTTCTAAAACTAATATTAAAGATACAATAGAGTATATAAATAATAATACTAATATAAATTTAATTATCTTAGATATAACATTACCAGATGGTAATGGGATATCTTTATATAATACTTATTTAAAGAAATTAAATATACCAGTAATATTTTTAACGGCTAATGATAATGAAGATGATGTAGTTAATTGTCTAGAACTAGGAGCAGAAGATTATATTACTAAACCATTTAGTACTAAAGAATTAATAGTTAGAGTAAATAAAATATTATTAAGATATAAAAGTATTATTAAAGTAAATAATATTACTTTTGATACTAATAAATTAATATTATATAAAGATTCTAAATTAGTTAATTTAACTGCTTTAGAATTAAAATTAATTAACTTATTATTTTTAAATATAAATAAAGTAGTAACTAGAAGTACTATCTTAGATAAAATATGGGAATGGACTGGTAATGATGTTGATTATCATACAGTAACAGTTTATTTTAATCGAATAAGAGATAAAATAGGTAAAGATATAATTATTACTATAAAAGGTATAGGGTATAGAATAGATGAAAAATAAAGTTAAATTAAAAAAATATATATTTATAAGTTTAATACTAAGTATTATATTTATAATATTTAATATTATAATAAATGTATATGAATATAATATATTTAGAAATAATATAAATAATAAAATAGGTTCTATTATAACTTTAATAGAAGATAAATATCCTAATATAACTAAAAATGAAATAATAGATATATTAAATAGTACTTCTAATACTACTAATATATTTAAAGAATATGGTATAGATATAGATACTATAAGTACTATTAAAGAAAATAATAAATACTATAATACTTTTATAATATTTAATACTTTATATATACTTATAGTAATTATTATACTATATATAGTATTTTATATATATAATAAAAGTATTAATAAAGATATAAAAGATATAACTAATTATATAGAAGAAATAAATAAAGGTAATTATGAATTAAAAATAAATACTATATCTGAAGATGAATTATCTATCTTAAAGAATGAAATATATAAAACTACTATTAAATTAAAAGAAGCATATATAAATACTAATAAAGATAAATTAAATATAAAAAAATCCCTAGAAGATATATCTCATCAATTAAAAACACCATTAACTAGTATATTAATTATGTTAGATAATATTATAGATGATCCTAATATGGATAATACTATAAAGTTAGATTTTATTACTGATATTAAAAGACAAGTAATTAATATTAATTTCTTAGTATTAAATTTATTAAAATTATCTAAGTTTGATTCTAATACTATTAAATTTATTAAAGATAATTATAAGATAAGTGATATTATTAATGAATCTATTAAAAATATATCTACTTTATGTGATTTAAAAGATATAAATATTACTATTAATGGAGATAGTAATATTTATATCTATTGTGATTTTAAATGGGAAGTAGAAGCACTTACTAATATATTAAAAAATAGTATAGAACATATAAAAGATAATAAAAATATTATAATTAATTATAGTACTAATAATGTTTATAGCACTATAGAAATAATAGATCATGGTATAGGTATTAATGAATATGATATAAAACATATATTTGAAAGATTTTATAAAGGTAGTAATTCTAATAAAGATAGTATAGGTATAGGATTATCTTTATCTAAATCTATTATTAATGAAGATAATGGTATTATTACTGTTACATCTAATAATAATACTACTATATTTACTATTAAATATTATAAATAAAAAGAATTAGATTATTTTCTATTTTTTAAATAATCTAATTCTTTTTTAGTATTAATAAATTCTTCTTTCCATCTATTATAATCTTCTTCTAAAGTATTACATATTATATTTAAATTATATAATTTAATAAATAATATAATATTTATAATAATTAATATAACTATAATACTTAGTAATATATATACCATATGTCTCCTTTCTAGATTATGCTTTTCAAAAAGTACAATGGATATATCCGTTAGACATATTTTTTTAAAAACTCCATAATGTATATATGGGGATGCATATGAATAAACTTGAAAATAAAACCATAAGAAACAGCGCTAATTGGACTACAAGAAATATACTTGCAATTAATGTTACTTATTTACGTCATAAGATGGGTTGGTCTCAAGAAGAATTAGCCGAAAGAACAGGTCGAAGTGTTTCTTTAATTAGTGACATTGAAAATGCAAATATAGGAGCTACAATAGATGCGATTGATGATATTAGTAATGCTTTAAAACTAAGTACATCAGAATTAACTAAAGATCATGGTTTTGTAGTTAGAAAAAAGCGTGTAGATAGTAAACAATAAGTTTACTATTTTTCTTTTTAAAAGCACATTTTTAGTATAACATAAAAAAATATAATTGCTAAAATACTCTAACTATGTTATTCTTAATATAGAGTAAGAATAGAGGTTATATTATGAACTATCAAAATATATTAAAAAAACAAACTAGTATTATATTAATATCAGTTATATTTATGGTACTAATTATAATAGGAACTAGTTATTCTTTATTTATGCAAGTAGATGAATCTACAGATATCCAAGTATTAAAAAGTGGAACTTTAGTTTTATCAGCTACAAAAGGTAATACTATAACTACTTCTACTGTACCTCAAAGTGATTATGATGGTATGAATACTGAAGGGTATACCTTCAGTATCAAAAATAATGGTACTCTAGATTGTTATTATACTTTATATATAAGTAATGTAGCTTCTAATCCCTTAGATTACCAATATTTAAAAATATCTATTGATGGTAATGAACCAATATTATTAACTGATTTAGATGTTGATCCAGAAGATTCATCACGTTTTATCTTTGAAACAGGTTATTTATCTCCAGCTAACCAATATAATGATGTTATAACCCATAATATTAAAGTTTGGATAGATGAACTTGCACCAGCAAGTATTATCGGTAAAAAAATTCAATTACAAGTTGATTTATATGGAGAAATGGTAGAAAGTAATATGCCTGAACCAGAATTATATGCTGGTTTAATTCCCATAACATATGATGAAGATACAAATGTTGTTATAGCTGATACTAATGAAGAATGGTACAATTATGATAATTTTGAATGGGCAAATGCAATTCTTATTGATCAATCAAATACTGGCATTAAAAATAAATATATTAATTCTGATAGTTCATATAAAGTAGGTACCATTGTTGATATGGCAGATATCTTACAAATGTATGTATGGATACCAAGATATCGTTATCAATTATTTAATGTAAATGGTGAATCGATTGAACCTCAAATGATTAATGTTATTTTTGAAAATAATACGACACCAAAGTCTAATGGTAAGGTTAATGGTCAATGGTTAACCCATCCAGCATTTACATTTGGTACAACTGAATTAAATGGAATATGGGTAGGAAAATTTGAATCAAGTGGTTCAACTAGTGATGTAACTATAATACCAAATGTATCAAGTTTAAGAAATCAAACAGTAGGTAATATGTTTAATGCTAGCCGAGCAATTGAGTCAACTGCCAAATATGGCTTATCATCAAATGAAATAGATACTCATATGATGAAAAATATGGAGTGGGGTGCTGTAACCTATTTAACAAATTCAAAATATGGAAGATATAATGATGGTGGAAGTTGTATCTCATCAGGCTGTGAAGTATGGATAAATCCAAATAGTAATTATACCACTGGATGTGCTGGTGAATCCGTATCCGCAGCAGAAGCAACATCATGTAATCAATGGAATAGTTTAAAAGGAGTCAATGCTTCAACTACTGGTAACATTTATGGAATTTATGATATGAGTGGAGGAGCTTATGAATACGTTATGGGAAACTATAAAAAGACAGTGTCTAATTCAGAAATAGATTTTAATAGCATAGAAAGTAAATATTATGATTTATATACCGGAACATCAATATCTTATGGAAAATTAGGCGACGCAACAAAGGAAACACAAGGATGGAATAGCGATTCCGCGTACTTCGTTTTTTCGATTATTCCGTGGTTCGCGCGCGGTGGGTACCGCAGCGATGGCGCCGATGCGGGCGTCTTCTACTTCCGCGACTACCTTGGTGTTGCGAATTCCAGCTATTCCTTCCGGGTTGTTCTAGGATCTGAATAGTTGCGAAGCAACTATTCTGCACATTTATACAGGAAAGAAAAATGTAGGTCGTGATGAATAATTAAAATATAGGGATAAACTATGAGCGAGTGCTTGCGTCCGCCCACCACAAGTGTAATTGTAGGTGGACGCCGAAATTTATCCATAAGCAAAATATGTATGAAAGGATTTACAGTATATGAGTTTACATAAATTTGATAGTAAAAAAGAAATAAAGAAATTAGATTTTAAAAAGAATAAAAGTAAATATATAAGGGTAGGTACTATATGTATATCTTTTTTAGTAGTGATAATATCGATAATATATTTTACTTATTCTAAGTTTACTTTAACTGATACATTTAAAACGGCTGAATCAACAGTAGATACTTTTGTGCCAGGTGATTATATATTAGATTTTTATGTAGATGGTGAAAGAACATTGAACGTTCCTACTAATAAATATGATGGTGTTGTTACATGTAATAATGGTGCTGTTGGAGTATGGAATAGTAGTACCAGTAGTGTAACTGTATCTAATGTAACTACTAAAACAAAATGTAATGTTAATTTAACAGTTAATCACGAACCAGCAGAACCAGAATTATATTCTGGATTAATTCCAATAACATATGATAATAATAATAACATCTTAATTGCAGATACCAATAGCGAATGGTATAACTATTCGGAACATGAATGGGCTAATGCTATACTTATCAATCAAAGTAATACTACAACAAAAAATAAATACATAAATAGTGATGGTTCGTTTAAAAGTGGTACTACAGTGAGTATGTCAGATATATTACAAATGTATGTATGGATACCAAGATATAAGTATAAATTGTTTAATGTTGATGGAGCAAGTATTGATGCTCAAATGATTGAAGTAGAATTTGAAAGTAAAGATATTGCAAAATCAACTGGTTCAACCAATGGCGAGTGGTTAACGCATCCAGCATTCACTTTTGGTACAACCGAATTAAATGGAATATGGGTAGGAAAATTTGAAACAAGTGGTTCAACTGGTGATGTAACTATAATACCAAATGTATCAAGTTTAAGAAATCAAACAGTAGGTAATATGTTTAATGCTAGCCGAGCAATTGAGTCAACTGCCAAATATGGCTTATCATCAAATGAAATAGATACTCATATGATGAAAAATATGGAGTGGGGTGCTGTAACCTATTTAACAAATTCAAAATATGGAAGATATAATGATGGTGGAAGTTGTATCTCATCAGGCTGTGAAGTATGGATAAATCCAAATAGTAATTATACCACTGGATGTGCTGGTGAATCCG
The DNA here is from genome assembly GCA_944373095.1 of uncultured Bacilli bacterium. Taxonomy (GTDB): domain Bacteria; phylum Bacillota_I; class Bacilli_A; order RF39; family UBA660; genus CAG-605. The sequence goes on along the minus strand of CALWAK010000001.1, from coordinate 79,626 downwards.
TATCCGCAGCAGAAGCAACATCATGTAATCAATGGAATAGTTTAAAAGGAGTCAATGCTTCAACTACTGGTAACATTTATGGAATTTATGATATGAGTGGAGGAGCTTATGAATACGTTATGGGAAACTATAAAAAGACAGTGTCTAATTCAGAAATAGATTTTAATAGCATAGAAAGTAAATATTATGATTTATATACCGGAACATCAATATCTTATGGAAAATTAGGCGACGCAACAAAGGAAACACAAGGATGGAATAGCGATTCCGCGTACTTCGTTTTTTCGATTATTCCGTGGTTCGCGCGCGGTGGGTACCGCAGCGATGGCGCCGATGCGGGCGTCTTCTACTTCCGCGACTACCTTGGTGTTGCGAATTCCAGCTATTCCTTCCGGGTTGTTCTAAGTTCTGAATAGTTGCGAAGCAACTATTCTGCACATTTACACAGGAAAGAAAAATGTAGGTCGTGATGAATAATTAAAATATAGGGATAAACTATGAGCGAGTGCTATGCGTCCGCCCACCACAGGAGAAATCTTGGGCGGAAGCCGCAAGTTATCCACAGGTAGGAGGTATTATGTTTGGTAAGATAAAGTATATTACAGAAGGAGAAGCACATGTAGAGTCATTATTAAGTAGTGGACAAACTGCTGATGTAATGAATACTCATGTAGTGTTTGAGGCTCCTAATCAAAGAATATTAGGTGAAGTAGAAGAAGTTAATGATGATACTATAAGTATTAGATTCTTAGGAGAATTTATTAATAATAAATATATAAGTGGTGTTATTAGAAAACCAGTATTATCTAGTAATATAAGATTAATAAATAGTGAAGAATTACAAGAATTAGTAGGTGTATATAATAGTGAATCTTTTAAAGTAGGTAAATCTGCTATATATAAAGATTTTACTGTATGTTGTAAGATAAATGATTTATTATCTAATCATATGGCTATATTTGGTAATTCAGGATCTGGTAAGAGTTGTGGGGTAGCAAGAATAGTCCAAAACTTATTTAGTAATCCAGAATTCTTAGCATATAATGCTAATATATTTATATTTGATGCTTATGGAGAATATAAAACTGCATTTGGTAAATTAAATGAATTAAATCCTAATTATAGTTATAAGTTTATTACGACTAATCCTACTGATAGTACGGATAGTTTACTACAAATACCAGTTCATTTATTAACATTAGATGATATGTGTTTATTACTGCAAGTATCTAAACATACGCAAATACCAATATTAGAAAGAGCTTTAAAATTAGTTAAGATATTTAATGATGATACTAGAGATATAAGTATGTATAAGAATCATTTAATTGCTAAAGCTTTACTTGCTGTAATATTTAGTAGTGAAACTACTAAAGAAAAGAAAAATGAGATATTTCAAATAATCCAAGTATGTCATACTAATGAATTTAATTTTGATACTGAAGTACAAGGCTTAGGTTATTCAAGAAAATTTAGTGATTGTTTTGAAATAGATTCTAAAGGTAACTTTGGAGAATCTGTATTAATAAATGATTATATATTAAGATTTATTAATGATGATTTAGAAGGTACTATTGAAACTAAGAATGTATATTATACATTAAAAGATTTTGCTAATGCTCTAGAATTTACTTTAATAAGTGAGGGATTTTTACGTAATGATACTTTATATGATGATGCATCTATGTTAAAAGTAAGATTAAACAGTATTATAAATTCTAATATAGGCAAATATTTTATGTATCCTAATTATATTACTATGGAACAATATGTAGCATCATTAGTTACTATGCCTAATAGAAAGAAAGCTCAAATAATTAATATAAATTTGGAAGATGTGGATGATACATATGCTAAAGTTATAGTAAAAATATATTCTAGAATGTTTTTTGATTTTGCTAAAGGATGTAAAGAAAGAGCATCTATACCATTTCATATATTCTTAGAAGAAGCACATAGATATGTATCTAAAGATGCTGATACTTATCTTTTAGGATATAATATATTTGAAAGAATTGCTAAAGAAGGTAGAAAATATGGGGTATTATTAAATATTATATCGCAAAGACCAGTAGAAATATCTGATACTGTTATAGCGCAATGTTCTAACTTCTTAATATTTAAAATGACTCACCCTAAAGATATTGAATATATTAGAACAATGTTACCTAATATATCGCAAGATGTAATAGAAAAACAGAAAGTATTACAACCAGGTAATTGTGTAGGTTTTGGTTCAGCATTTAAACTACCGATGATCATTAAGCTAGATATGCCTAATCCAATGCCTTATTCAACTAACTGTGACGTATCTAATAGATGGCGAGTTAGATCTTCTTAGTGTCTTATAGACACTTTTTTTTATTCTTATTATATGCTAGAATAAATTTAATTAGGTGAAGCAATGAAGTACATAAAAGGTAAAGTTAAAAAATTTATATATGAATCTAGTAGTGGGTACAAAGTAGGTTTATTTAGAATAAAAGATACTGATGATGAAGAAATGATAGATTTTATAAATAAAACTATTACTTTTACTGGTAATTTTATTGAATTAGATATGGATAGTACTTATATCTTCTATGGAGAATTAGTATATAATGATAAATATGGGTATCAATATAATGTTAGTGAATATAAAAAACAAGAGTTAACTGGTAGTGATGCAGCATATGAATTTTTAACTAGTAAACTAGTTAAAGGGTGTGGAGAAAAAACTGCTAAAAGTATAGTAGATATATTTAAAGATGATACTATCTCTAAGATAAAAGAGAGTTATACTAATTTACTTATAGTACCTAATATGACTATGAATAAAGCATTAAATATATATGATAGTGTTATAAAATATAGTAATATAGATGATGTAAGTATTAAATTAAATAGTTATGGGTTTAGTAGTAATGAAACTTTATTAATTATTAATAAGTATCAAGATAATGCATTAAGTATAGTAGAAGAAAATCCTTATAATTTAATAAATATAATAGAGTTTGATAAATTAGATAAAGTATATTTAAATATAGGTAATGAACATGATTTAATAAGATTAAAAGCCTGTTTTATAGAAACTATTAAAAGATTAGAATATAGTAACGGAGATACTTATTTTTATTTAGATGAAATAATAGATGGATTAAGAAGATATTTTAATATATTTATCGAAGATAATGATATAGATAATATTATAAAAGATAATAAAGATATAGTAATTGATGATAATAAATATTATTTAAAAGAAACTTATAATATGGAAGTATCTATAGCTAAAGATTTAATGTTAATTAATAGATTACCTAAAAAAGATATAAGTATCTTTGATACTGAAATAATTAAGTTACAAGAAAGTATTAATGTAACTTATAATGAGGAACAAAAATATGCCATTAGAAGTGCTCTAGAAAATAGAATTACGATTATTACAGGTGGTCCTGGTACTGGTAAAAGTACAATTGTAAAAGCAATTACTAATTTATATATAAAGCTAAATAATATAAAAAATAGAGATATAGAAGGTGTTATTGCTTTACTAGCGCCAACCGGCAGGGCTGCTAAAAAATTAGCTGAATCTACTGGGTTAGGTGCTAGTACTATTCATAGGTATTTAAAATGGAATAAAGAATCTAATGAATTTCAAGTAAATGAGTTTAATAAGAACTATCATAAATTAATTATTGTTGATGAAACATCTATGGTAGATACTAACCTTTTTTATTCATTATTAAAAGGAATAGGTAGTAATATTCAATTAGTATTAGTAGGAGATTCTTTTCAATTACCATCAGTAGGTAACGGTTTAATATTAAATGATTTAATAAATAGTAATATGTTCACTAATTGTATGTTAAATCATATTTATAGACAAAGTAGTAATTCTTATATACCTATACTTGCTAAAGAAATAAAAGATAGATGTTTAAGTACTGATTTTAAAACTAAAAAAGATGATTATAATTTCTTAGAAGCTAGTGGTATAGTTATAAAAGAAATGATTAATAAAATATGTAGTATGTCTATTAATAAAGGTTTAACTGATAAAGATATAGAAATTTTAGTGCCTATGTATAAAGGAGTAAATGGTATAGATAATTTAAATATTATGTTAAGAGAATTATTTAATCCAAAAAGTAATAATAAAAATGAAGTTAAAATAGGAGATATTACTTATCGAGTAGGAGATAAAGTATTACAATTAGTAAATGATCCTGATAAAGGTGTATTTAATGGGGATATAGGATATATAAAAAGTATAGAAGTATTAAAAGTACCTAAAAGTAGTACTGTAATTACTATAGATTTTGATAATAATAATGTTATATATAAAAAAGATGAAATGTTTTATGTAAAACATGCTTATGCTATATCTATTCATAAATCTCAAGGTAGTGAGTTTCCCCATGTCATATTACCAGTATGTAATAGTTATAATAGAATGTTATATAATAAACTTATTTATACGGGGGTATCTAGAGCTAAGAAATCATTAGTTATTATTGGGGAAGAAGTAGCGTTTAAAATGGCTATTAATAATGATTATTCTTCTAATCGAAAAACTAGTTTAAAAGAAAGATTATTGAATAATATTTAAGATTTAATTCATACTAGTATTAGAGGTGAGCGATGAAAAAAATGTTTATGGCTTCTGGTATGGCAATGGGTGCTGCTCTAACTTTTATATTGATGAATAAATCATCTAGAAAGAAAGCAGAACAATTAATTGATGACATGCTAGATGAAGCTAAGGATATGATGAATTTATAATATATAACTGCAAATTGCAGTTATTTTTTATGAAAACATACAAGAAAACATACAAGAAAACATACAAGATATTGTAATTAAATTAATTATATTATATAATTTTTATATATAAAGAGGTATGCTATGAGTAACTATGTTCCACCATTTACTATAACTAATATTATGTTAGATAAAATATCATCTATTATGAAAAAAATAGGTAAATTAGATAACTATAAAGATTTGGATAAAATGCCTCTATTAAGACGTAATAATAGAATAAAATCAATCCATTCTTCTCTTGCTATTGAAGCTAATTCTTTATCATATGAAGAAGTTAAAGATATTATAAATGGTAAATTAGTAATTGGACCTAAAAAAGAAATTCAAGAAGTAGAAAATGCTTATAATGCTTATACAAAAATACCAGAACTTAATCCATATTCAATAGATGATTTAAAATATATTCATGGTATTATGACATATTTAACCGTAAAAGATGCTGGTAAATATAGGCTAGGAAGTGAGGGCGTATTTGATGAATCGGGTAATTGTATTCATATTTGCCCTCCTGCTAGCGAAGTAAATAGATTAATGAAAAGCCTTTTTAAATGGTTAAAAGAAAATGAAAATAAAATTCATCCTTTAATATTATCATCTATATTTCATTATGAGTTTGTTTTTATTCATCCATTTAGTGATGGTAATGGAAGAACTGCTAGATTATGGCAAAATGTTATTTTAACTAATTGGGAAGAAATATTTTTATATGTTCCAATAGAAAGTGCTATAAAAAAGTATCAAAACGAATATTATAAAGCAATTAATAATTGTAATTTAAAAGGTGATTCAACAGAATTTATTGAATTTATGTTACGAATGATTGATGAAATATTAGATAGTTTAGTCTTAGGTGTTAATATTGAGTTAAATCATATGAATACTTATGTGAAAAAATTATTAGATGTTATGGAAGAAAATGTATTTTATACTACTAATGATTTGATGAAATTATTAAATATGAAATCAAGAGTGGCTTTTAGAGAAAATTATTTAATTCCCGCTACCAAAAATGGATTAATTAAAATGGTTTATCCGGATAATCCAACTAATAAAAATCAAAGATATTATAAATGTTAGAAATGGAGTAGTAGTATGAAAAGTATCTTAATAATGTCTTTATGTAAATCTATTATGTTTATACTAAAACTTATGGGAAGAGGGTCTGTTTATCCAGGTGCCCTAGCGTGGGATTTAGATCATAATATTTTAAGTAAATTTAAACCACCTAAAATAGTAATTGCGGTAACTGGTTCCAGTGGTAAAACTTCTACTTCTTATATGATATATAAAATATTAAAGGATAATGGTTATAAAGTAGCGCATAATAGTAAAGGAAGTAATTTAGTAACTGGAGTAATTAATTTATTTTTAGATAATTCTAATATCTTTGGTAAAAATAAATTAGATGCAATGGTTATTGAAATAGATGAAAGATATACTAAAGAAGTATTTGACTTAATAAAACCTACTCATGTATTACTTTCTAATATAACCCGTGATCAACCACCTAGACATGGTAATTATAAAAAAGTATATAATGTTATATTAGATTCTATTCCTAAAGATGCTATCTTAGTTATTAATGGTGATGATCCTATTGTTACTACTTTAGCTAGTAAATTTGATACTAAAAAAGTCTATTTTGGTTTAGATAAAAATAGTGAATCTTATGATAATTTAATATCTAGTTGCTTAGATATGGTCTACTGTCCTAAATGTAACCATAAATTAGTATATAATTATGTTCAATATGGTAATGTCGGAGATTATTATTGTCCTAACTGTGATTTTAAACATCCTAAATTAGATTATGAAATTACTAATATTAATAAAGATACTATAACTATAAATAATAAGTATAAAATTAAAACTAATTATCAAATGTTATATTTATATTATAATTTAATTGGTGCTATTAGCATGTGTAATACTATTGGTATAGATATTAAAGATATAATAACTAGTTTAAATAATATTGAATTATTAAATCAAAGATATGAAGTATTAAAATATAATGATAGAGATTGTTATATAATAAATGGTAAGAATGAAAATGCTACTTCTTATAATCAAGCTATTAATTATGTTAGAAATAAAAAAGAATTAAAAACTATTGTCTTTGGCTTTGAATATATTAGTAAAAGATATCCTTATGAAGATATATCTTGGTTATATGATATTGATTTTGAATTACTAAATAATATTGATAAATTTATATGTGTAGGACCATTTGCTAATGAAATAGCCTTAAGAATACTAGTTACTAAAATACCTAAAGATAATATTATTGCTATTAAAGATTTTAAAGATATAAATAAGTATTTAGAAGATAGTAAAGGTACTATTTATGCTATTTTAAATATGGGTACAGAAGAAACATTTATTAAAAGTATAAAGAATTAATATCTTAATTTTCACCAGAATTTACCATTATACGATATTTTCTGGTGAAAATATTAGAAAAAAGGAAAGATAATATGAAAAGTAAAGTATATTTTATAAAAGAAATAAATAAAGAAAACTTAGTAAAAATATATAAGATGTTAAATATTAATTTAAAAGGTAAAGTTGCTATAAAAGTACATTCTGGAGAAGAAGGTAATCAAAATTTTTTAAAACCAGAATTTTATCAAGATATTGTAAAATATGTTGGTGGAACGATTGTAGAATGTAATACTGCTTATGAAGGAGCTAGAAATAGTACTGAAAAACATAAAAGGTTAATTGAAAAACATGGCTGGAATAAATATTATAATGTTGATATTTTAGATAGTGATGATGACTTAGAACTTGCTATACCAGATGGGTTAGTAATAAAAAATAATTTTGTTGGTAAAAAAATAGAAAACTATGATTCGATGTTAGTAATATCACACTTTAAAGGACATCCAATGGGTGGATATGGCGGTGCCTTAAAACAATTATCAATTGGTTGTGCTTCTTCAGCAGGAAAAACTTGGATTCATTCAGCCGGAAAAGAAAAGGATCAAACAAAATTATTAGATAATTTACCTGAACAAGATTTATTTTTAGAAGCAATGGCTGATGCAGCATCTAGTGTTCATAAATATTTTAATGGTAATATTCTTTATATCAATGTTATGGCTAATATGAGTGTTGATTGTGATTGTTGTATGATTGCTGAAGACCCATGTATGAAAGATATTGGTATACTTGCTAGCTTAGATCCTATTGCTATAGATAAGGCATGCCTAGATTTAGTTTATAATTCAAAAGATCCTGGTCGAGATCATTTAGTAGAAAGAATTGAATCTCGTCATGGAACTCATACAGTAGAGGCCGCTTTAAAACATAATTTTGGTACTGCTGACTATGAATTAATTACTATTGAATAATAATTTGATTAGAAAAGATATTCTAATCTTTTTATATTAAGTATTTTACATTAAATAACATATTTGATAAAATACATTTGGAGTTGAAAACATGAAAATTAGATATGAATTATTAAAAGAAGCAAAAGATTGTAATGCTAGATTAGGTATATTACATACTAATCATGGTGATTATGAAACCCCTATGTTTATGCCAGTTGGAACGCAAGCTACGGTTAAAACTTTATCACCTGAAGAAATAAAAGAAGTTAAAGCAGGTATAATTCTTGCTAATACTTACCATTTGTGGTTAAGACCAGGTGAAGATGTTGTTTTACATGCTGGTGGCTTACATAAATTTATGAATTATGATGGTCCAATACTAACTGATTCTGGTGGATTTCAAGTATTTTCATTAGCTAAAAGAAAAGATATAACAGAAGAAGGGGTAAAATTTAAAAATCAATATAATGGAGATAGTTTATTACTAACTCCAGAAAAATCTATTGAAATTCAAAATAAGTTAGATAGTGATATTGCGATGAGTTTTGATGAATGTATTGGTTATCCTGCTACATATGAATATTGTAAACAGTCAGTTGAAAGAACACTAAGATGGGCAAGACGTGGTAAAGATGTATTTAACAATGAAAATCAAAGTTTATTTGGGATAGTTCAAGGTGGTGACTACGAAGATTTAAGAAAACATTGTGTTGAAGAATTAACAAAAATTGATTTTGATGGATATTCAGTTGGGGGAACATCTGTTGGTGAAGATAAAGAAACACAATATCGTATGGTTAGTTATGCTACTAAATATTTACCTAAAGATAAAGTAAGATATTTAATGGGTGTAGGAGATCCAATTGATATTGTTGAAAATGTAATTAGAGGAATAGATATATTTGATTGTGTATCCCCAACTAGATTAGCAAGACATGGTCATGCTTTAACAAGATATGGTAAAATTAATTTAAAAAATAGTAAATATAAAGAAGATTTTACCCCAGTAGAAGAAGGGTGCGATTGTTATGCTTGCAAACATTATACTAAGGCTTATATAAAACATTTAATAAATTGTGAAGAAACTTTTGGTGCTAGATTACTTTCTATTCATAATATTAGATACTTAATTAGATTAACTGAAGAGTTAAGAAATGCTATTAAAGAAGATAGAATATTAGAATATCGTGATAAATTTATTAAAGATTATTATGGAGTAGATAATGTTAAAAAAGATTAATATATTATTATTTATAATAGCAATACTTTTAATTGTAATACCAACATTTTATGAAGTAAAAAAAGAATATAATGAAAAATTATGGTATGTGTTAGATAAAAAAGTATTAGAAGCAGCAAATAAATGTAGAAATGAAAATAAATGTTTAGAAGATAAAGTTTTAATTTCTACATTAATATATAATGGTTATTTAACTGATGTAGTTAATCCTATTACAAAAGAAATTATTAGTACTAACTCTTATGTAGATTATAATACTAATACATTTGTGATAGTATAACTATCTTTTTTTTATATTAATACCAATTATACTAGATATAACTGTTACTAACATTAGTAATATATAATATAGAATTTTAAATACACTTATATAATTATGAAATAATATACTTATAATAAACATAATACTTATTACTATACCACTTACTATTAAACCACTAATGTAACCTTTATTAGTTGTTTTTCTACCTGTTACTAAACCTAAATAAGAAAAACTAAGAATAGTAGTAATTAATAAAAGAGTATTATTAGTATTTAGTGACATATTAGTATATAAATATAATGTAGATATTAATAAATTACTAAGTAATATAGCTAATAAGAATATACCTATATCTTTTATAGATAAATGAATATTTTTCATATAATCACCTAATAAAATCTATGTTTAAAATAATTAATTATTACTCATAATAATAATGGTGATGTTATGGACTTAGTAATAGTTACTTTAAAAACTATCTTTTTTTACTTTTTTATAATATTAGCATATCGTATTATGGGTAAAAGAGAAGTAGGTCAATTAGGTATAATAGATTTAATAGTATCTATTTTAATTGCAGAAATGGTTGCTATATCTATTGAAAATTATGAGCAAACTTTATTTAAAACGATTATACCTATTAGTGTACTAGTTATATTAGAAATAGTACTTGCTTATTTATCAACTAAATCTCGTAAAATTAGAAATTTTCTAGGAGGTAAACCATCACTAATTATATGTGATGGCAAACTAAATTATAATGAGATGGCTAAATTAAGGTACTCTTTAGATGATTTATTAGTTCAATTAAGATTAAATGGCAATAAAAGTATTGAAGAAATAGAGTATGCCTTATTAGAATCTAATGGTAAATTATCAATATTTCCCTATGATTTATTAAAATTAAAAAGTTCTTATCCATTGCCATTAATTATAGATGGTAAAATAGATTATAATACTTTAACAGAAATTAAAAAGAGTAAAAAATGGTTAATAGATGAACTTTTAAAAAGTAGATTAACTACTAAAGATGTATTATATGCTTTTTATAAAAGAAATAAGATATATTTAATTAGAAGAAGTGAAGTAAAAAAATAATTTACTTATATAAAAAATATGCTATAATATCCCCAATTAAGGGGAATTTTTTATGGGAAAAACTGTAGTAATTGATGGAAAAAGACAACTTATTAAATATGAAGAATATTTTGATCAAGGTATTGCTTTTCTTTTTATAAAAGAAGGAGTTAAAGAAATAGCAGTACGTGCTTTTGCTCACAATAATATAACTAATTTGATTATACCTAAAAGTATAGATAAAATTTTTTATGAGGCTTTTTCTGGAAATCCAATAACAGAGTTAACGCTTTATAATAATGGAATTTTACCTTATATTTGTGATTATAATTTTTATTATGTCTTAACACTTAATGTAATAAATGGTAATTCTGCTTTTTTAGAAAAATTTTTTAGATATATTGAAATTATTGATACAGATAATTTTAAAAAATTAGAAAGAATAGTGCTAGTTAATAATAAATTAACTTTTAGTGAAAAGAGAAAAATAAAAGAATTTGCCATGATAAAAGGAATTCAAATAAGTTTTGCAACTGATATAACTAGGTTTAATGTTGCAGAAGAAGATTCTTTTCAAGAAATTAGTGTTGATGATGAGTTAAATAATTTATTAGAAGAAATTAAGTTACTTTGTAAGGGGTTAGATGAACAGAGTAGTAATATAATTCAAATGAAAGTTACTAAATTATTAGATGAATATAATAAAAATTTAGTAAATTTAAAACCAGATTATTATCAAGAAGAACAAATATTAACATTAGAATGTACAAATCCTAGAGATTTACGAAATAATTTAATCATATCTTTAAATAATTTAATATTGTTATTAAATAGTCGTAAAAAAATATTAAATTTATCAACTAAAATAACTCGATATAATGAATTTTTTATGTATGATAAAAATATAGAAGTAGCAGAAGATAATAATTTTAAAAAAATAAGTAAAATAAAAGAATTAGATAGAATATTTAAAAATAAATTTTTAGTTGCTAAAGTTGCAGAGTTATTATTAAATATAAAAATGCAAATTAATAATAATTTAGATAATTTATTTAATGATAAATTAGATTTGACTAACTTAGATATACCTAGTCTTTTTGATTCTGAACTTGATAAAATTTATCAACAAGCATTATTTTTAATTCCATATGAAAATTTGTTAAAGAGTTTAGGACTAAAAGGCGATAGTAAATTAGCAGCTGATTTAAATAATTTAAATGATATATTTAGTAAGGTAAATAGCGAATTACTTAATTCTTTATTTAATAAATATCAAGAATTAATAAAAAAATATATTGATATTATAAAAAGCAATGTAACTGATATTTTTAATAATCAAGAATTTTTATCAGCTAATCAAATTGAAACTAATTTTCGTCAAGAGTTAAATTTATTATTAGAAGAATTAAATAAAGAATTACCTAAAATATTAGAAAATCAAGAATTACTTAGTGATATATGTCTAGCTAACAAGTATATAGAATATCATTATAGTGAAAATGAAAATTGGTTAATTTCTATTATCATAGAGGTATTGAGTTTAACTAATAATAATTTATTAGAAGATAACATTGTAGGAGATATTAATGATAAGTTAACAAAATTGTTACAATATTGGTACACATTATTAAGCAATAATAGTTTAAATAGTATTGTTGAATCTCTTAATAATAGTTATGGTTTAACAAGTGACGTTTTAATAGTAAAAACAAAAATAATTAGAGATTTCTATGAAATAAAAAGAGAAGTGGAAAGTTATTTAATACGATTAGAAGAATATAATAAATACAATAATTTAGAGATGAATAAAACCAAAGAAACTAAAAGTAGTTTAATAGAAAATAATTCAAAAGAATTAAAAAAAGAATATAAGCATCTTTCTTTTTGGGATTTTGCTAAATATGACAAATACTATTCTGGAAGAAATTAATTTACTTATATAAAAAATATGCTATAATATCCCCAATTAAGGGGATATTTTTATGGGGAAGACTTTAATAATTCACGATGATAAGAAACAAATAGAATGTGAAGAGTACTACAACAAGAATATAGATTCTATTGTTATAGAAAATGGTGTTAAAGTAATAGGAGGATATGCTTTTGCGAATAACTATATAACAAAGCTATTTATACCAAGTAGTGTTACAGATATATTTTCGTATGCCTTTTTTAATAATCCAATAAATGAACTAACTTTTTATAATAATGGCCTTTTTATTGCTGATAATAATTTTTCTTTAGTAACAAAAATTAATGCTATTGATGGTGATTATAATTTTTTAAAAAAATTCTTATTACACGATAGAATTTATACAATTGATAATTTTAATAAGTTAAAAAAAATAGTTATTGTAAATAATAAACTTTCTACTCACGAAAAAACTATGATAAAAAAACTTTCTTATATGAATGGCATACAAATTAGTATTGTAGAAGAATTAGATTTAGCTAAATCTAATATTAATGATGATGAAGTAAAAGACTTAGTAAAGGAAATTAAAAAACTTTGTAAAAGCTTGGATGATGAGGTTGCTAATGTTATTAAAAGAAAAGTTTCTAAATTGTTAGATGAATATGAGAATAATCTATCGAATTTTAAACAAGATTATAATCGAAAAGAAAATACTTGTTTAACTTTAGAATGTACAAGTCCTAGAGACTTACAAAATAATTTAATCATTTCTTTAAATAATATATTAATATTATTAAACAGTAATAAGAAAATGTTAAATTTATCTTTTAAAATAAGAGAGTATTATAGTTTTATTATAGAAGATAAATATATAGAATTAAAAGATGATAATAATTTTAATAAAATACGTAAAATAAAAGAAATTTCTAGTTTATTTAAAAATAAGAGTTTAGTAAATAAATTAAAAGAGTTATTATTGGCTGCTAAAGAATTTATTAATAATAGTTTAAGTAATATATTTAATAATAAAATAGATTTAAATGACATTGATATAAATATATTTTTTAATATTGAACTTGATAAAATATATCAACAAGTAATGCTTGCTTTACCATATGAAAATTTATTAAAGAGTTTGCAATTTGAGGGGAATAGTAGTTTAGCAAATGAATTAATCAGTTTAAATGATGTATTTACTAATATAAATAATAAAATAATTAGTGAACTATATGATAAATATCATAAGTTAATTAAAAAATATATTAAGTTTGTAAAAGATAATGTTGTTTTTTTTATTTGATGATGAAGAATATTTATCAGCTTGTCAAATTGAGACTAACTTTCGTCAGGAATTAAATCGTATCTTAGAAGAATTAAATAAGGAAATTTCTAAAATAATGGAAAATAAAGAATTATTAAATGATATTGCTTTAACTAAAAAATATATGAAAAATAAGGTTAATGAAAATGATAATTGGTTAATTTCTATTCTAAAAGAAATACTAAGTTTAACTAATAATTGTCTATTAGATGACAATACTAAAGATAATATAAATAATAAACTAAAAAAATTATTAAAATATTGGTATAAATTATTAAATAATGAAGATTTAAATAGTATTATCGAATCAAATAATAAAACCTATGGTTTAACAAGTGATATATTAATTATTAAAACGAAAATAATAAGTGATTTATATGAAATAAAAAGTGAATTAAAAAGTTACTTAACTAGATTAGAAGAATATGATGAGTATAGTAATAGAGTAGATAAGAAAAAATCAAATTCTGACAATTCAAAAAAATTAGAAAGAAAGAATAAGTATATATATTTTTGGATGTTATAAAAAAGTTAAATATTATTATTTAAAAATTAATTTATTTTAATTTTATGTTATTAATTTAGATTGTGTAGTATATTATTTAATGGTGATAATATGAAAAAAGTAGTAGTATTTGGTGGTGGCTCTGGTTTATCTCAAATTTTAAAAGGATTAAAACTATTTCCAGTTAATATAACAGCGATTGTATCAGTTGCCGATAATGGTGCTTCAACTGGAAGACTTCGTGATGAGCTAGATATACCAGCAGTAGGTGATATTTCTAAAGTAATGCTTGCGATGGCTAATACTAGTAGTGATTTAGAAAAATTAATGAATTATCGTTTTACTAAGTCTAAAACTTTAGGAAATCATTCTGTTAAAAACTTACTCTTAACTGCTTTATTAGATATAAAGGGTAATTTTGATAAGGCAATACCAGTTTTAATATCATTATTAAATATTAATGGTATTGTCTTACCTTTAACTGAAGATAATGTTAATTTAGTTGGAATTACAGATGATAACAAAAAAATAGTTGGGGAAGAACAACTTACTAAATGTGATAAAAAAATAATAAAAGTTATGTATGATAAAAAATTCAAGATAAATCCTAAAGTCATTAAAGCAGTTGAAGAAGCTGATTTAATAATATTTTCTACAGGATCACTACTTACATCAATAATACCGCATTTAATTGATAAAACTTTAGTGAATTGTATTAATAAATCTAAGGCAAATAAAATGTATGTATGCAACTTATTTACGCAACCAGGAGAAACAGATGATTTCAAAGTAAGTGACCATTTAAAAGAAATAGAAAAATATTTAGGTAAAAATAAATTAGATGTTGTAGTTGCTAATGATTCAATAATGAATAGCGAATTAGCATTAAAGTATGCAAATGAAGAAGAAAAAGATCCAATTATTTTAGATAAAGAAGAAATAGAAAAAATGCATATTAAATTACTTAGTGATAAATTATATACAATTGAGGATAATGTATATCGCCATGATTCTTTAAAAACAGCTTATTTAATATTTAGTTATTTAATGGATAATAAGGAGGAATATGAGAAAGATAATCACTAATGAAAATTATACACTGAGTATTATATATTTAGGTGATGATAAAATATATAATGAAAATTTAATAACAGATTATTTAAAAGAATTAGATAATGAAGATATTTATGAAATAATATTATCAATAAGAGTATTAGGAAGATTAAGAAAAGAAAAAAATTTAGAGTTAAGAATAGTAAAAAAAACTGGAGAATGTATATATATCCATTTTGAAGAAGGAAAGTTAGTTAGTTACATTCATTATAATATTATAGATGATGAAATGTATAATGTAGTTTATAAAAATAATTTAACAAGCTTTAATTTTGTTAATAATGCTTTGTATTCCAACGCTTTTATTATAGAAGAAATAAATAAAGATTTAGATATATTGCGAAAAGTATTAAAAAAATAAGTACTAAATAAAATAAAATTTCATACTCTTAATTAGGAGATGATAATTTATGATAGTACCTTATGAAAAAGAAATAGTATTTAATACTAAAATAAAAGAAATATGTAGTATTTCTTTAGAATATGAAGCTAATGTATTAGATGAGGAATTAAGTGGGGATTTTATTTTGACTGGAGAATATAAAATTCATGAACTTAGTGTTAATAAAGAACCATTTAAGTATCGTATCCCATTTAGCATAGAATTAAGTGATAATATAATTAGAGATTCTATTAAACATGATATAAATAATTTTACTTATGAAATACTTGATGAAGATACTTTAAGAGTAAATATTGAATTTAGTTTAGACTATGAAGAAGTAGAAGAAAAAATACAAAAAGAAGAGGAAGAAGAAAGAATTAATATTCCTATTGATAATGAAGAAATAATTAATATAGAAGAAAATAAAGACAATGATATTAATATATTAGATAATGTTTTAGATAAAACTAATGAAATAGTTAAAGACAATGTAATTAATGAAAAAACTACTAATACTACGGATAATGTTGTTTTAAATAATAGTTTTAATACAGTTAATACATATGTAACTTATCATATTCATGTATTAGACGAAGGAGAAAATATTGATTCTATTGCATTAAAATATAATGTTTCTAAAGATACTTTAAATGAGTATAATGAGTTTATTAAATGGGAAACAGGAGATAAAGTATTAATACCAGAAAATAGTGACTAATAGATATATTGAAGAGTTAAAAAATAAAATAAAACCATATCGTTATACTTATAAAGGTAAAAGTATTATTTTAGAAAGTACTGCTGGTAATTATGTTTTAAAAGAGTGTAATAATGATCTTAATAGTTTATTTAAATATCTAGATTCAAGAAACTTTAATAGTCATCCAAAGATAATAGATAATAAAGATAATGAATATTTATTTAATTATGTTGAAGATATAGAAGTTCCAAAAGAACAAAAAATAAATGATTTAATCGTATTAATAGCGGATTTACATAGAAAAACTGCTTATTTTAAAGAAGTAAGTGAAGATAAATTTAAGAGTGTCTATGAAGATATAAAAAATAATATTCTTTATTTAAAAGAATATTATGGTAATATGTTTGAAGAAGGCTTTAAAGAAATATATATGTCTCCTTCTACATATTTATTTATGCGAAATTATACTAAAATAAATAATAGCTTATTATTCTGTGAACAAGAACTTGATAATTGGTATGAACTTGTTAAAGATAATAAAACTAAAAGAGTAGCCTTACTTCATAATAATTTAGAACTAAATCATTTAGTAAATAATAACATTATTAGTTGGAATGAATATATTATTGATAGCCCTATACTTGATATAATAAAATTATATAGGAAAGAGTACTATTCTGCTTCTTTTGAACCAGTATTAAAAAAATATTTAAGTATATTTGAATTATTGGAAGATGAAAAAAAATTATTATTTATAATGATTAGTATGCCTTGGACTATTAATTTAACTAAAAATGAGTTAGAAAATTGTAAGATGATTAATAACTTAATAGACTATATTTATAAAACTGAGAAATTAATAAGGCCATATTATTCTAAAGATTAAAAAGAATAATAATGATACTTCAATAAGTAGTAAAAAGATATTCCATCTAAATGGTAAGATTAAAGTTATTATAGTTTGATAAAATATTAATATTGATAGTGCCATTATGGCTAAAATAGTAAAAAATCCGGGGATTCGAGGTCGATTATTACACATAAGCTTCACCACTATATAATATGATAATGATATTTTTAAGTGATTGTTAGTTAATATATTTTGTGCTATTATTAGATTGTGATAGTATGAAATATAAAGATTTTATTGATAATCAAATTATTTTTCTAATTATTCAATGTCTTTTTATAGTTTTTATTTTAATATATTTATCTATACTATTAGGTAAATGGTTATTAACTAATAATAGAGATACTTATGTATTAAAAGATGTAGTAATAGATATTGATTCTAATATAGATAAAAAGTTAGAAAAAGTATCTGATATAGAAGGAATTAATTTAGAATCTAATACTATAATGTTAACTAATAATTCTAATATAAAAAAAAGTTATCACGTATTATTATGTGGTAATGATTCTAATAAAGAAAATATTAGAATAAGTATAAATAAGTCTTTAGTAAAATCTTTAAATAAATTTAATTATGATAATTCTTGTTTTGAAATATTAAATAGTTCATTAGAACCTTATTCATCTAATGAATTGAAATTTAGTATATGGAATAAAAAATCCTCTAATATAGAAGATATATCTGTTAAATATATATTAAAAGTTAATGTAAATTAAAAAGTAACCACATATTAACACCATCTAGTATTGGAGTGGTTACTTTTTTAGTGCATAAGCACTTATAAATCATATGATTTATTGTAGATATATTTCATCTACATTATTATTATGCTAAATATTTTAAATAATATACATAATTTTTTATATACTAATATTAAAAATTGATGTATAATACCATCCTATGAATTTGAGGGGGAAATATTAAATGTTAGAAGTAATCAATATAGAAAATGTATTAGAAAATAATAATGATTTATCTAAAAGAGAACGTTATAAACGTATAATGTATAATCTTGCTTGTAAGTATTATGAATATTATGGAAACTTAGAGGTTCCTATAGATTTTAAAACTGATAATGGATATGAAGAAAATGAGAATGGAAAATATAATTTAGGAGTTTGGATAGCTAGTAAAAGAAGTACTATTGATCCAAATAGTGAGTTTGGGAAGGATTTATTAAAGATAGGTATGCGCTTTAATCGCAAGGTTCTTAGTTGGGATGATTTTTATAAATATGCTTGTATATATTATAAATTTCATAAAAATTTAGAAGTGCCTGTAAGTTTTAAAACTGATAATGGTTATGAATATAGTCCAAATGGAAAAATTTTGTTAGGAAGATGGATAACTAAACAAAGAGAAAAAATAAGTCCTACAAGTTATCAAGGTCAAAAATTAATTAACATAGGAATGATATGGAATACTAAAGTAAATAGAAATTTTATAATAAATTTTTGCAAGAGTAAAAATATAGACGCTTATATTAATAGAAATATATTAGCTTGTATTTCGATACAAGAATTAGTTGCTAAAACAAATTTTTTAGAAAGTTTTGGCATAAATTTGGTAGATGAAAAAGGCTTTTTTCATGAATTATATCGTTTGCCTAATCAGGAAATGACAATAAAATATAAAATTACAACTGAACAATTAATAAACGATTATTATTTATACTATTCTAAAAAAAGAACTATTTAATTGTTAAAAATAGAATTGAATTATTAATTATATATCAAAAATAGCATAATCATTTTGATTATATGAAAAATTGTTAAGAAGAAAATTATTTTATTAATCATCAATTTACAATCTCTTTTATTCATGTTATAATCACTTTAGTAAAGGTAGATGTTTTTATGAATAAAAAAGGGTTTGTTTCTTCTTCACTAATATATTCTTTTATTATAGTTTTCATAGCATTAATTGCAGCAATAATAGGAACTTATGCATACTATCAAGGTATTATTTTTAGCAGTAATAGAGATGTTACAAATTCTTTAAATAATCTAATTGAATCTAAATATTTTAAGATAACTAATTATTTGAAAAATAGTGGCTTTGAATATCCATCTAATCCTAGTTCAGCAATTTATGATACTGATTATTTAGTAGAGATTCATTATAATGGTTCAAAAGATTATAAACTAGATTCTACTATTGAAAATTGGAATAATGATAGAGATTATGCTTATCGCTATATAAAAAATGTTAGATATTCTGGAGACTATGCTTTAATGTTAGGAACTTATAATTATTCTGAGATATATCAAAATGGAACTCAAAGTAATACATATAATTATGAAGTTGGCAAAAAAAATGTAAGTCGTAATATTTTACAAAAATTAGAAAATTTAAGTGTTGGAACTCATTATATTTATGTTAGTTCAAAAATTTTAAGAAATCAGTCAACAAATGGCGATAATAAAATTAATATTACTTGTAGCAGTGGCTGCTATGTTGATGGTAATAATAGTATCAATCTTAATGGTGGATATTCTGATTGGTATCAGGATTCCATTGTTTTTAAAATTGAAGTTACTGATAACTTTAATGTAGTAGATTTTAGTATCGAATCTAATACAAATATTTCTGGTGCATATATTTTAATTGATGAATTATTATTTACTGATGTAACAGATATAATTAATGCAAATTCATGGAATTTAGATGAAGCAAAAGAATATTTTGATGGTACAAAATTAAATTCTGATGGAACAATAAATAATCGTTATAAAATAAATTATTTTGAAGGTACAATATCTTATGAACTTTTAGAAAGTTATGAGAAAATTAATATTACTTTTGATAATGGAAATGATGTTGCAAAAACATATATTAGTTTAACTGCTGGCCAAAATCTATTTACTATTGCACCACCAAAACGTGAAAATTACACTTTTTTAGGCTATTTTAGTAGTCCTAATGGGACAGGAACAAGATATTTTGATAGATTAGGTAGGCCAAATGAGAATGAAACTATTAATAAAAATATGACATTATATGCTTTTTGGACAAATGAGGTTTTTTATTATCCTTATACGGGTACAGTAGAGCGTTTATTAATAACGGCACCAGGTAGCTATAAATTAGAAGCATGGGGAGCACAAGGAGGTTCAGTTTCTAAAAATAATACAACTTATAGTGGTGGCTATGGTGGCTATAGTATCGGTATGTTAGATATTTCATATAATACTTATTTATATTTGGCTGTAGGAGAAAAAGGTAGTGATAATTTTAATAATTCTACTACTATATCCACAAGTTTTAACGGTGGCGGCGGTGCAAATTGCACTGATAATAATTTATGCGCTGGTGGCGGCGGAGCTAGCCATATTGCCACTATTAATGGAGTTTTAAGTGGTTTAGAATCTAATAAATCTTCTATAATATTAGTTGCTGGTGGTGGCGGCGGAGCTATAGTGACCGGTAACGATGGGAAAAATGGTGGTTCAGGAGGAGGATACATTGGTAGTGGGGCAACTTCTAGTGATAATGGGGGGACCCAGTCTAATGGATTTTCATTTGGCCAAGGTGAATCTGGAAATAATTATTCAGGCTCAGGAGGTGGATATTATGGCGGTAGAGCAAGCACTCTTAAAATTGGAACAGGTGGCTCGGGCTATGTAAATAATAGCCTATACGATAAAAAAATGTATTGCTATAATTGCCAAAGTAGTGAATCAACAGATACTTATACAATATCGACCAACAATATTTATAGGGTTGATGATGGAGAGTATGAACCAATTAGTTATTCAGCAAAAGAAGGAAATGGATTTATTAAAATTACTAAAATAAATGGAACTTTGGACAATTATTTTGAACTAACTTTTGATGGAAATGCTGATAATGTTAATTTAGACTTTAAAACAATTTGGGTTCTACATAATTCTAAATATGGGGTTTTACCAACTGCAACAAGAGATGGTTATGAGTTTGATGGCTGGTATACTAAAAGAGAAGGCGGAACTAGAATTGATGAAAATGACATTGTTACTTTAACTGAAAGTCAAACAATTTATGCTCATTGGAGATTAGCAAATTATTCTGTTAATTTTGATGCAACAGGTGGAACTGTTAATCCTCAAAGTAAACAAGTAACATACACAAAAACTTATGGAGATTTACCAATTCCATTTCGAATTGGATATGAATTTGATGGCTGGTATACTAAATTTACTAGTGGCAACAAAATTACATCTGAATCTGTTGTTATTGAAAATAAAACTCATACTTTATATGCTCATTGGAAATCTAATGAGTACATTGTATATTTTGATGCTAATGGTGGATTAATTGATACGCAAAATATTAATGTCTTGTTTGGAAATAATTATGGTTATTTGCCTATTCCTACGAAGGATGAATATATTTTTATAGGCTGGTATACTGAAAAAGAAGGTGGAGATTTAATAAGTAATAGTACAATTTATAAAACTCCTGGTAATCAAACATTATATGCTCATTGGACAAATGAAAAATATAATTTTAAGATAGAGACTGATCAAAATATAGCGTCTTTTAATGTAAAAGTTGGAAATAATCCAATTTTAAGTCAACAAACTTATTACAATGAAATTATTCCTTACTTTACAAATATTGAAATATCTGAAATAAATGCTAAAATAGGATATCATTATTCAGGCTTTACTTCATTTGGACCAATTGAAAAAATAAATGTTGACAATATTTCTTTTTTGAAAATTCGATTGCTTGAGGGTGATGCTTCAATAAATTTAGTAGCTGCTCCAAATAAATTTACAATTTTGTTTAGTTCAGGTACAGGTAAAGGTTTTATGGAATCTAGAACTTGTGTATATGATCAAGATTGTTATCTTCCTGAAAATCAATTTACGAAAGCTAACACAACGTTTGCTGGATGGCTAGATAGTAATGGTACTCCCCATGAAAATTTAGCTAATTTAAAAAACATAGTTTCGGAAGACGGTGGTACTATCACATTAACAGCAATATGGAAAGATGAAATTGAAACAGATGATGGAGGCTCAAGTGGCGGCGGTGGTTGCTAATTAAATTTAAAACAAAAATAATTATGCTTTAAAATTTAAATAAAGCTAAATTTTTCTTTTAATAAATATTTAAAATAAAACTTATATAACTATTTTAGTAAAATTAAAAAAATTTAGTTTAATTTTCTTTCTTAGTTGTATAATTTTTTTATAAAAAAATTAATTTTATACTATAATTAGTATAAATTGTTTGACATAT
Source organism: uncultured Bacilli bacterium (assembly GCA_944373095.1). Lineage (GTDB taxonomy): Bacteria > Bacillota_I > Bacilli_A > RF39 > UBA660 > CAG-605. The sequence continues at coordinate 56,825 of CALWAK010000001.1, read as the reverse complement.
TTTAAAATTCTTGATAGAATTAAAGCGTTTTAAGGGCTTTCTTTAAAACCGCACTAAAAAGGTAAAAAAGAACTTTAGGTCACCTTAAAGGCGTGTCTTATGTTAAGGAGGGAAAATATGAAAGCTATATTTGTCACTGGTGGAAAACAATATTATGTTTCTTGTGGCGATGTTATTTATGTTGAAAAACTAGATGCATCAGTAGGTAGTGAAGTTACTTTTGATGAAGTATTAATGGCTGGAGATGTAGTAGGTAATCCTACTGTAAAAAATGCTACAGTTGTTGCTAAAGTTGAAAAACAAGGCAAAGGTAAAAAAATCACTGTATTTAAGTATAAACCTAAGAAAAAATATCGTAAGAAACAAGGTCATAGACAACCATATACTAAGTTAGTTATTAAAGCTATTAACATTAAGTAGTATGATTAAAGTAAACGTATTTTATGAAAATGACAAAATATCTAAAGTGAGTTTTAAAGGTCATGCATTATATGATGATTATGGTAAAGATATTGTTTGTGCTGCTGTTAGTAGTATTGTTACTACAACAGTAAATGCAATAATTACTTTAGATAGTAAAGCTTGTTATTATGATACAACTGATGGAATATTAAATATTACCATTAAAGAGGATAGTGAAATAGCTATAAAACTTATTAATAATATGTTAAATATGTTAAAAGAGCTAGAAGAAACTTATCCTAAGAACATTAAAATAGGAGGATTAAGATGAACTTTTTGAAATTGAATATCCAATTATTTGCTCATGTTAAAGCTCAGGGTTCTACTCAAAATGGTAGAGATTCTGCAGGACGTAGATTAGGTGCTAAAGCTGCTGATGGAGAAATCGTTTCAGCTGGTAGTATTCTTTATCGTCAAAGAGGAACTAAGATTTATCCAGGAGTAAATGTTGGAATGGGTAAAGATCATACATTATTTGCCTTAATAAGTGGTACTGTAAGATTTGAACGTCTTGGAAAAGATAGGAAAAAAGTAAGTGTATACGAAGTAAAATAGTATACATTTTTTTTATTATTTGCTATAATCTTTTTAGGATGGTAGAGATGAATAAAAAAGGTTTTACAATCGTAGAATTACTAGCAGTATTAGTAATACTATTAATACTAATATTTATGGCAGTTCCTGCCTATAATAAAGTAACAGAAGTAGTTAGACAAAGAGAATATGAAACAAAGTTAGAAAATATAAAATCTAAAGCATATATATATGCTAATGAAAACAATATTGATAGTGATATTGTATCAGTAAATAAACTAATAGAAATGGGATATTTATTAGAAGAAATACCAGAAAATAATGAATTTGAAAAAATAGAAAATCCTCTAGGTGGATATTTAGATGAATATTGTGTGTATATAACTAGAGATGGAATGGAATATGATATATCTATAGATTCAAATAAAGAGAATTGTAATATTGAATTAGAGGAAAGTAGTCATAATATAAACTTGTTTGCTTATGAAATAGATGGTTCATCAGTTGGTGCATCTATATTTAGAAATAATGATGAATTTAACTGGACAAATAAAAATGTTTTATTAGTTGCAGATTTAAGTTTAGTTGATGAAGAATTACCTGAAGAGGTTACAGCAGTATGGCAAACAGCATCAGGTAATAAAGAAAAAACAGGAAAAGTATTATATGATTTAACAACTTTAGATGATGTAAATAGTAATGAATATGCCAATATATTGGTAGTAAGTACAGATTCATTATTAAATAATGAATTTATGTTTACAATGAAATTAAGTAGTGGGAATGCAGTAAAAAAAAGTAAAGTAAAAATAGATAAAGAAAAACCATTTGTTCAAGTAAGTGTATCACCAACATGGAGTGATGGAAATAAAGAGGTGACTTTAGTAGGAAGTGATGGTTTAGGATCGGGAATAAGTAAATTTTTTGTTACTGCAAACTCTAGTTATGAGCCGACAGAAAGTGATTTTAATATAGATATTGATTCGTCTTTGGGCGAGGATATGGCTAAAGTAAGAGAAGATGTTGGTATATATTATGCGTATGTAATTGATAAATCTGGTAATATATCAAAATCAACATCATTTGAAATAACTAATATAGATAAAACTGGACCAACATGTTTGTATCCAGAAGATAATACAGCATGGAAAACAAGTTATTCATATACATATGGTTGTAGTACCGACTCAGGTAGTGGTTGCAAATGTACCACTAAAAATGGAGAAACAACTTGTAATGATAATACAACAAGTTATAAAGTAGATATAACAAGCACAAAAGTTTATGATGTAGTAGATTGGTATATATATGATAACTTAGGTAATTCAACTCATTGTGTAAAAACAGTTAATACATTGGTTGATACAACTCCCCCTTATTGTACGTCATACCAAAAATATGATGTAAAAACAGATATAGATGGATTAAAAGTTGTATTTCAGGAACAAGATGATCATAGTGGAGTAAAAGAATTAACTTTAACTAAAGATAATTTAAAAGATGGATTACATACATTTGAAATATACGATAATTTAAATAATAAAGGTACATGTAGTGTAATGGTATATCCACAACCACAATATCGAACAAGAAATTGTAAAGATGGAAAAAGATGTTCAGCTGCTGAATGTGAAGTACCTAGAATGTGTCCAAATACTTCTAATGAAACATTGACATCATGTGGTTCAAATAGTTCTAATCAAATGTGTACAAGTTGTTGGGATCCTCAAAATCAAACTGGTTGTAGTTCATATCCTTGTAATGACAATTTTTCTTCAAGTGATTGTGATGCAGCAAACTCGGGTTCTTCAAACCCTAATCATTGGTATGAAGATGGCACACAATCACCATGTTCAGATGGCAGTTGTGACGTATATAAAAGATGTGCAAGTAAATGTAATGGATGTGATACATGGTATCCATGGACTAGTTGGACTGATGGAAGCAAGAGTTGCTCAGCAACTGGATGCGATATATGCGAGACTGAAACTCGTATGGTTTATTATTAAAAGGAGTGTATATGAGAAAAAAGGGTTTTACAATAGTAGAATTACTAGCAGTATTAGTAATACTATCAATACTAATATTTATGGCAGTTCCTGCCTATAATAAATTAACAGAAGTAGTTAGACAAAGGGAATATGAAACAAAGTTAGAAAATATAAAATCTAAAGCATATATATATGCTAATGAAAATAATATTGATAGTGATATTGTATCAGTAAATAAACTAATAGAAATGGGATATTTATTAGAAGAAATACCAGAAAATAATGAATTTGAAAAAATAGAAAATCCTCTAGGTGGATATTTAGATGAATATTGTGTGTATATAACTAGAGATGGAATGGAATATGATATATCTATAGATTCAAATAAAGAGAATTGTAATATTGAATTAGAGGAAAGTAGTCATAATATAAACTTGTTTGCTTATGAAATAGATGGTTCATCAGTTGGTGCATCTATATTTAGAAATAATGATGAATTTAACTGGACAAATAAAAATGTTTTATTAGTTGCAGATTTAAGTTTAGTTGATGAAGAATTACCTGAAGAGGTTACAGCAGTATGGCAAACAGCATCAGGTAATAAAGAAAAAACAGGAAAAGTATTATATGATTTAACAACTTTAGATGATGTAAATAGTAATGAATATGCCAATATATTGGTAGTAAGTACAGATTCATTATTAAATAATGAATTTATGTTTACAATGAAATTAAGTAGTGGGAATGCAGTAAAAAAAAGTAAAGTAAAAATAGATAAAGAAAAACCATTTGTTCAAGTAAGTGTATCACCAACATGGAGTGATGGAAATAAAGAGGTGACTTTAGTAGGAAGTGATGGTTTAGGATCGGGAATAAGTAAATTTTTTGTTACTGCAAACTCTAGTTATGAGCCGACAGAAAGTGATTTTAATATAGATATTGATTCGTCTTTGGGCGAGGATATGGCTAAAGTAAGAGAAGATGTTGGTATATATTATGCGTATGTAATTGATAAATCTGGTAATATATCAAAATCAACATCATTTGAAATAACTAATATAGATAAAACTGGACCAACATGTTTGTATCCAGAAGATAATACAGCATGGAAAACAAGTTATTCATATACATATGGTTGTAGTACCGACTCAGGTAGTGGTTGCAAATGTACCACTAAAAATGGAGAAACAACTTGTAATGATAATACAACAAGTTATAAAGTAGATATAACAAGCACAAAAGTTTATGATGTAGTAGATTGGTATATATATGATAACTTAGGTAATTCAACTCATTGTGTAAAAACAGTTAATACATTGGTTGATACAACTCCCCCTTATTGTACGTCATACCAAAAATATGATGTAAAAACAGATATAGATGGATTAAAAGTTGTATTTCAGGAACAAGATGATCATAGTGGAGTAAAAGAATTAACTTTAACTAAAGATAATTTAAAAGATGGATTACATACATTTGAAATATACGATAATTTAAATAATAAAGGTACATGTAGTGTAATGGTATATCCACAACCACAATATCGAACAAGAAATTGTAAAGATGGAAAAAGATGTTCAGCTGCTGAATGTGAAGTACCTAGAATGTGTCCAAATACTTCTAATGAAACATTGACATCATGTGGTTCAAATAGTTCTAATCAAATGTGTACAAGTTGTTGGGATCCTCAAAATCAAACTGGTTGTAGTTCATATCCTTGTAATGACAATTTTTCTTCAAGTGATTGTGATGCAGCAAACTCGGGTTCTTCAAACCCTAATCATTGGTATGAAGATGGCACACAATCACCATGTTCAGATGGCAGTTGTGACGTATATAAAAGATGTGCAAGTAAATGTAATGGATGTGATACATGGTATCCATGGACTAGTTGGACTGATGGAAGCAAGAGTTGCTCGGCAACTGGATGTGATATATGTGAAACTGAAACTCGGACAGTTTATTATTAAAGATGTGATATTGCATCTTTTTTTAGTTATGCTATAATTACTCATTGTTGGTGATAAAATGGAATATTTTTCGAAATTATTAAGAGATGAAAAGAGATATACTATATATAAATATATCATTAATGAGACTGATAAAATAGAGATATATAGATTTATTAAAAATTTATTTTTAGAAAATATTGAATATGTTATAATTGCTTTTTATGCTTTAAATATAAAATATAATGTTAATAGTAGTTCCGTGCAAAGATATAATTTTTATTATACATTCGATGTATATAATGCTTTATGTAATAAATTTTCTAAATTAGCAAATGAACTACATTTAGAAAATTCTCTTAATGCTGCAATTTTATATACATATCTTTTATGGAATGGCTATTTTTCAATAAATAGAAGTAATACTTTTGCTAACAAGAATTGTGTAATGACAAATGGACTATTTTCATATGATTTATTTGATGGTTTAGGAGTATGCTTAAATCATAGTGATTTATTAAAAGATTTATTAAATAATATGGGTTACCAATCTTGTAATTTATTAGCTAAAAGCAATACAAAAACTATAAGCGGTGATATTTTAATAGAAAGAAATATTGATCTTAGTAAACAAAGTAGTTTAATTGATAGAGTTTTAGAAAAGCATGTATTTACACTAATCTTTGAAAAAGATATGGCCTATATTTATGATGCAACAAATACATCTATACATAAAATTATTAATCCTAGTTTATGTACGATAATTAATGGTGCTGGAGACTATAAAATTTATCCAGCTAAAAGTTATGAGTTAAACTTTTCCGAAGAATCTATAAATGCTTTAAATATGTATTTAGATAAAAGAGAATTTATTTGCCCATATGAAGAAGATTACTTTATAAGTATTTTTAAAGAACTTTTAGAATATTTTAAAGAAAATAAACAACTAATCGATGAATATTATAAAGATTCTTATAATAATATTAGTTATTTACAAAGTGTTGTAAGTGATGTTAAAAAGATTAGAAAGTTATGAAATTCTATTGAAGTTTATAAATTAGTTATGTTATACTAATTAAGAAATTTAAAGGTTTTGATTAAGAAGTAGTAATAACTAATATTTATTTTAAAGAGAATTAACTAAATTGGTGCGAGGTTATAAAATAAATGGTTATGAATTCACCTTATGAACTGGATTATTCCCGAGTAATTACCGTTAACTGATTATAGAGTAAAAATTAAGGTGGTACCACGTTTAAGCACGTCCTTTTAGGACGTGCTTTTTTTAATTAAAACTTAAGGAGGAAATTATGGAAGAAAAATTAAAAAGTTTAAGAAGTATTATAATTGATAAAATTAGTGATATATCTGATTTAAATGAATTGAATAATTTGAAAGTTGAGTATTTAAGTAAAAAAAGTGAAATAGGAGTTCTTTCTAATTCATTAAAGGATATGAGTATAGAAGATAAAAAAGTATATGGTAAATTAATAAATGATTTTAAAAATGAAATTACTAATCTTTTTGATAATAAAAAAGAAGAATTAGAAGAAATAGAGTTAAATAAAAAGTTAGAAAGTGAAAAAATAGATATTAATCTACCAGCAACTAAAATACCAGTTGGGTCTCCTAATATTTTAGAATGTATTGTAGAAGAAGTAGAAAGTATTTTTATGTCTATGGGATATGATGTGGTTGATGGCCCAGAAGTAGAAGAAGATAAATTTAACTTTGAGTTATTAAATATTCCTAAAGGTCATCCAGCAAGAGATGCGCAAGATACATTTTATATTGAAGATGAAAATATTTTACTTCGGAGTCAAACATCTCCTGTTCAAGCAAGAACTATGTTAGCTAAAAAAGGTATGGAACCTATTAGAATGATTTGCCCAGGTAAAACATATAGAAGAGATGATGATGATGCAACTCATTCTCATCAATTTATGCAAATTGAAGGTTTATTAGTTGATAAAGAAGTTAGTTTATCAGATTTAAAAGGTACATTTGATGTTTTAGCTAAAAAGTTATTTGGTAAGGATATTGAAACTCGTTTTAGACCAAGCTATTATCAGTTTACTGAACCATCAGTAGAAATGGATATTAGTTGTTTTAACTGTCATGGTAAAGGTTGTAGTTTATGTAAAAATACTGGTTGGATAACTGTATCTGGGGCTGGTATGGTTCATCCTAATGTTTTAAAAACTTGTGGATATGATCCAAAAAAGTGGACTGGCTTTGCCTTTGGTTTTGGAGCAGAACGACTAGCAATGTTAAAATATGGTATTAATGATATTAGAGTATTTTATAATACAGATTTAAGAGAAGTAAAAACATTTGATAGAGAGGTAATTGAAAATGATTAGTTTAAATTGGGTAAAAGATTATATAGATATTGATGGTATTGATCCTGTTGAACTAGCTACTAAAATAACTAAAGCGGGAATTAATATTGAAAAAGTTGTTACAAATAATATTAATAATCTTGTAGTTGGTAAAGTCTTAGAATGTGTTAATCATCCTAATTCTGATCATCTTCATATTTGTCAAGTTGATATTGGTAGTGAAGTAATTCAAATTGTTTGTGGTGCAAAAAATGTATGTAGTGGTATAAAAGTAATTGTTGCTAAAGTAGGTGCTATATTACCTGGTGATTTTGAAATAAAAAAGGGAAGTATACGTGGTGAAGAATCTAATGGTATGATATGTGCTTTATTTGAATTAGGTTTAGAAGAAAAGACTGAAGAAAATTATAATAAAGGAATTGAAATACTAAATGATGATGCTATAGTTGGTACTGATCCATTAAAATATTTAGGTTTAGATGATACTTTGTATGAACTTGATGTTCATAAACATCGTAATAATGATTGTTATTATCATATTGGGTTTGCATATGAAATAGCGGCCATTCTAAATAAAAAAGTAAAATTACCAGATTGTACTTATAATTCTTCTAAAGAATCTATTAAAGATAAATTTAGCTTAGAAGTAGAAACTAATAAGTGTCCATATTATTTAGCTAAATTAGTTACAAATGTCGAAATTAAAGAATCTCCAGAATTTATTAAAAAACGTTTAGTAAGTGCAGGTATGCGTCCCATTAATAATGTTGTAGATATATCTAATTATGTAATGTTAGAATTTGGTCAACCAACTCACTTTTTTGATTATGATAAATTAGGTAATAAAATAGTAGTAAGAGATGCTTTAGAAAGCGAAGTAATAACTACTTTAGATAATAAAGAAAGAATATTAAAAACTAGTGATATTGTTATTACAGATGGTGAAAAACCAGTTTGTATTGCAGGTGTAATGGGTGGGTTAGACACTGAAGTAACAAGTGATACTAAAAATATTTTAATTGAGTCTGCTATATTTGATGCTGTAAGTATTAGATATACTGCGAGTAACCTAAATTTAAAAAGTGAAGCATCTATAAGATATGGTAAAGGTCTAAATTATGAATATACTAATATGGCTTTAGATAGATGTTGTCATCTTTTAGAAAAATATGCTAATGCTACAATACTAAGTGATACAGTATCTTTTGATAAAGTTGATAAAACTCCTAAAGTAGTTAAATTTAGAGCAAGTGCTGTTAATAAATTACTTGGTATTGATATTAGTATTCCAGATATGGAAAAAGAACTTGATAGACTTGATTTTGCATATGAATTAAATGGAGATGAATTTACTTGTACTATTCCTAATCGTCGTTTAGATATTGATCCATTTGTAAATGATATTGCCGAAGAAATAGGTAGACTTTATGGCTATAATAACTTAGTATCAACATTACCTCATGGTAGTTATAAAAGAGGTACTTATGTAGGAGATGTAGGTTTAAGAAAAAGTATATCTAAGAGATTAAGAACCTTAGGTCTTAATGAAACTAAAACATATACTTTAACTCATCCCGATATGGCTAAATTATTTAGATATGATAATAAAGAAAATATAATACTACCTAATCCAATGAGTATTGATAAAAGTGTTATAAGAACTTCTATCTTACCATCACTATTAAATGTTTATGAATATAATAAAGCTCGTAAAGTTAGTGATATATTACTATATGAAATAGCTAAAACTTATGATAAAAATTATAATGAAGAAACTAAAGTATCTCTTCTTTTGAAAGGTAATTATGTTACTAATAACTGGAATAAAGCAAATATTAAAGTAGATTTTTATTTAGTAAAAGGAATTATTGAAAACTTATTAGATTACCTAGGATTTAAAAATAGATATACATTTGTAAGTGATGTTATTCCTTCCTTACATCCTGGTATTTCTGCTAAAATATTACTAGATCAAAAAGAAATAGGTATTATTGGTAGAGTTCACCCATCTTTAAATAAAGATGATATATATGTAGCAGAGCTAAGTATGAATAGTTTACTTACTAAGACTAAACCAATTAAATATAAAAAAGCTTCATTATATCCAAATATTATTAAAGATTTAGCGTTTGTAGTTGATAGAGAAATTACTGTAGATACTTTAATGAAAGTAATTAAAAAATCTGGTGGAAGACTTCTTACTGATATAGATATATTTGATGTATATACAGGATCTAATGTTTTAGAAAATGAAAAATCAATTGCGTTTAAATTAACCTTTAGTGATCCAACTAGAACATTAAGCGATGAAGAAGTAATGATGATATTTAATAAGATAATTAAAGATGTTGAAGATAATTGTAATGCTAAATTAAGGAGTATTTAGATGGAACAAATAGAAAGAATAAAAAGTATATTAGAAGAAGAAGTAAGAAGTATTACTTTAAAAGAAGAAGAATTAAATGATTTAATTTCTATTAAAGATATATTTGATGAATTTTATAGTTATTGTAATACGTTAAATAATTTATTAGAAAATAAAGAAAGAGTGTTAATTTTATTAAAAAATATTGATGAAAATATTTATCATCTAATGGGTAATAAAATAAATATTTTAGAAGAAATAAGAAATAAGAATAATAAAACTGAAGTAGATAAAGAAATAACTGATAATGCTGTAAAAAGTATTAACAAATTATTTTTTGATTTACAATTAAAGTATAATGATTTAATAATAAGAATAAATACTTTATCAGCAAATAAAAACGAAGAAAATGGTCTTATTTATCAAAAAATTATCTCTAAAATAAAATATAAGCAGTTTATCGAATGGCATCTTGTAGAATATATAAAAAATTTATTTGATAGTAAAGATATTGATGATGTTACACAGATAACTTTATTAGAATACTTACGTATTTATAATCAAACTATATATGAAAAAATGTATGATTATGAAGAAACTTATAAAAATAATATTCTAGATATGCTAAATTTTTGCTTTGAAGATTTTCATGATGATACGTTAGATTATAATCAAGAAGTAGCTAAAAAGATAGATTTACATTACTCTATTTTAGAATATCAAACCGATTTTAAAAATTATTTTGAAGAGTTAAAAAAAGAAATACCAGATGAAAATGATATAAAATTATTTATGACTTTAATGCTAGAAAAAATTCAAAAAGAAATAACCGATTTAATTTCAATGATTAAAGATAAAGAATTTTACATGGATGAAGATATTAGAAAAGATATTATTAGTAGTTATCAAAAATTATTATCATGGTATAAAATATTTAGAGATGAGTATGTAAAAGTTTATGAAGTTAAGGAAGAAGAAATTCCTCAAACTAAATTAGATTTAATATTTGCTAAAGATATTAATAATCATCCCTATATTTTAAAGGATTTAAAACATGTTAATAAAGAATATTTAGAAAAAGTTTTAAAGTTGCTTAATGATTTACAAGATGGCGTATTGATGAATAGAAATATAGATAGATTAGCTAGATTTACTGAATTTAAAAAACTAAAGGATGATCAAGTAAGAATTGTTATTAGACAAATATCTCCAACATTATTTTGTGTAGTTGGTGTTGCTGTTAAGAAAGAAAATCTTGGTGTTTTAATATATGAAACAATATGCAGTAGAGGATATCCTAAGAATAAAAAAGAATATTCTGATTTAATTGAAGAAGGAAAAGAAATATTTGAAATGGTTAAAGCTTATATAGATGATAACAAAAGAAAGGGTAGCAGATGATTGAAGAATTATTAAATAGATTAGAAAGTTATGAATTAACTACATATGAGGAAATACCAGAGGAATATAAAAGTGGGTTAAAAGAGTTACAAAGCTATATTTCAAAGATGAATAGTGAACAATTAAAAAGAACTAAATCTATTATGGATGAATATTTTAAAGTGTTATCTATTAGTTATAGCAAAAAAATGGGACGCTAATTGGTATGATTATAGAAAGATTTAATAATCTTAATATCGAAATAAATAAACAATACTAATTATTATTAGCAATTCACGCTGTTTATTTATTAAAACATCCTGAACTTAAAGAATAATTTGACTTTATTGAATTACCAAAAATAGATTATTTAACTAAATTATCTAGCTTAATTAATATTGATAAATATCATTAAATTATAAAATATATAATTAATTTTGAAGATTGTTCATTACCAATTAAAATTGCTATAGGACTGTCAATATCTTTTGAGAATGTCTTAAAAAATTTAAAACATAAGTGTTAGGTACATACAATATTATGTATGTTCTTTTTTCTTATTTTAGGGGAAATAGATACTATTTTTAGTTAAAGTTCTATAAATAAAATTATAAGAAATACTGATATTTTCTCTTTCTTTTAATAAATCTTTAAAATGATTAAAATTACAATCATAGTATTTATTCTTATAAAGTAGTATAATATTCTCGGAGATTGATTTATCTAGTGCCTTGGTAGGGAGACGTCCACGATTACCGTGGATAAAACCAGATTTACCTTTATCCTTATAAATAATAATAATAATAATAAGATTAATTTTTCTTTTAGATAAATCTATTTAATAGCAGCAGAATTTTTGTTGACGTTATTATCAACTAAATTTTTAATAATTATATATTTTTCATATTCTTTCATTCTTAAAATAACCTACTCACCAAATCACATTAGGTGCCGTATTTATCTCAAAGTGGGACATAATTAAAAGATAACTATTAAGACATTATCGTAAGATAAACATACAAAACAAATTAATGCTTGACAATTAATTGAAAATTTGATATCGTATACAGCAACAAAAGGGGGGAGTTATAATATGAAACCAGAAAAGATATTTATTGGTGATATTAAGTTATGTATTGACTATAATTTAACGAAACATTGTTTTGACCCAAATGAGGTAGTTAAAGATGAATTTGGTAACTGGGGTGAATGGTTATTTTATTCTAAATATACTGAGAGATCTGAGAGACTTTTAAAAAAAGATGCTATTTTATTAGAAGTTGCTCCTGGCTGCTATGTCGATGTTAGTAATATTAAATCTATTTTGGATTATATTAAAATATATTTTGAAGTAAAGAATAATTTATACAATGGACTTGTAATACGCACACACACTATTGCATTTGGTCAATATGTTGAAAAATCATCTATAAGACCTTATTTTGACAATAAACAACAAGAAACAAATGAAAGTACAATTAATACAACATTGAAAAGACATAAGTAAAAGTTTTTTATTAAATGGTGTTGTTAGTAGTAAATTTGATAAATGAATTGGCATATTGAGTGATTTTAAGATCACTCTTTTATAATGCTTTTAATTTTGTTTTAAATTATAATATTATTTATAGCCAAATAAAATTCTTTTAATTACTTTGATTAGATTATTTGTAACTATAATAATTCCATTACTAATATTTATATCTTTAATACATAATAAATTTAATATATAATTATTACTAAATATAAGTTTTACCATTTCAATGCTTTATAGAAAATTAAAGGTAACATATATAAAGTCTATAAGTAAGGAAAGTGAATTAATTATGAAAAATTTTATTATAAAAGGTCTTAATATAGAGATAAATAAGCAATATGAATTAATACTAGCAATTCATGCAGTTTATTTATTAAAATATCCAGAAAAGAAAGATGAATTTGATTTTATAGAAACACCTAATATTGAATATTTAACTGAGTTAGCTAAATTAATTAATATTGATAAATATCCAGAAATTATAAAATATATAATTAATTTTGAAGATTGTTCACTACCAATTAAAATTGCTATAGGACTAGATGATTTTTATAACGTTAATTATGAGAAAATAAAAGAGGAAGATATAAATAAATATATAGGTTATGGTTCAGTTGAAGGATTTGCTAAGGAACTCAAAGCTATAGCCATTGACATAAATTGGGATAAATTTTTTAGTGAATATGTTATTAATTTTTATAAAATATTAATTAAAAGTATATGCAATTTTCCTAAAAATTTAGATTTAAATGATTTAAATAGATTTTACTCTACAAATAATAAAAGCTATACTTTTATTCCATCAGTTTTAATGAATGGTGGCTTTGGCGTATCTGATAAAAAAGAAAATATGTTTTATAATTACGGATTTATTTATGATGATAAGAAAGATAAATTTGTTGTTGATAATGAATATTTAGTTGAATGTTTATTTCATGAATTTTCTCATCCTATTGTTAATCCTTTAGTAAATAAATATTTTGAAGGTACTAAAATATTAGAATCTTTATATGAAGATGCAATTCAAAATAATTTGCCGAGAGTATATAGTAAAAATCAATGTATTATATTATATGAATATTTGGTTAGAGCCAACGCTTACATATTAGCAAAAAAATATTATGGTAATATGATTCCTAATATAGAAGAACGTTGGATTGTTAAAAATGGTTTTCGATTTTTACCTGATTTAATTAATTTAATTGAAGATAAATTAAAAGAATATTTGAATTATGAAGATTTTATTAAAAGTGAAATTCCAAAGTTTATAGAAGACAGGGTTAAAAAAACATTTAAGAGATAGCTTGATGCTATTTCTTTTTTTGAAAAATTTTTCGAAAATTAGCACTCATATATTGACAAGTGCTAAATATAATAGTATTATGTAGTTAGCATTTTAAGTTAATAAGTGCTAATAGAGGTGATACAAGTGGACGAAAGAAAAAAACGTTTACTAAAAGAGATAGTGGAAAACTATATCAAAGAAGTTAAGCCTATTGGAAGTAAGTCGCTATGTAAAAAGTTTAAATGTTCTTCAGCTACTATTCGTAATGAAATGGCTATCTTAGAAGATTTAGGTTACATAGAAAAGAATCACATTTCATCAGGAAGAGTTCCAAGTGAAAAAGGGTATAAATATTATGTTGAAAATTTAATGAAACCTAAAGAACTAACTGGTGAAGAGATGCTACAATTGCAAACAATATTTTCTAATCAAAGTTTAGAAATATCTGATGCAATTACTAAATGTGTAGATATTATTAGTGAAATTACTAATTATACTTCTATCGTACTAGGTACTTCATCCAAAGATAATGCATTACAACAAGTAAGTATTATACCTCTTAATGAAAATAAAATAGTAGCATTAGTTTGTACTGATAAAGGTATTGTAGAAAATAAACAATTTACATTATCAAATAATACAAATATTAATGAAATAGTTAAAACATCAGAAATAATTAATAAAATGTTAGTAGGCACTCCGATTACTGAAGTTGCTAAAAGACTAGAATTTGAAATCAAACCAATTATTGCTAAAAAAATAGTTCAATATGAGCAAGTATATAATATATTTTATGATGCATTTAATAATTTTACTAAAAATACAAGTAATGTTCATTTTAGTGGAAAGACTAAGTTATTAAATCAACCAGAATATGATAATACTAATGATATTAGAAGAATAGCTAAAAAGTTAGAAGATGAAGAATTAATTAGAAATATTGAATCTGATTATGACGGAATTAAAGTATATATTGGTGAAGATAATGATTTTGATAAAGATGTTACTATTGTTAAAACAAAATATCACATTAATGGTGAGGAAGGTACAATAGCAGTAGTAGGACCAAAAAGAATGGAATATGCTAAGGTTGTTGGAATTCTAAAATACATTAATGATAAAATAGAAAAAGGTGATGAATCTTAATATGGAAGAAGAAAAGAAAGTTGTAAAAGAAGAACAACATAAAGCTAAAGATAAACATAAAGATAAAAAGGAAAATAAAGAGTTAGAAAATTTAAAATTAGAAAACTCTAAATTAAATGATAAAGTTTTAAGATTATCAGCTGAGATGCAAAATATGATGCGTAGGTTTGAAGAAACTAAAGCTAATATGGCAAAATATGAAGGAGCTGATTTAATCAAAAATTTACTACCTATTATAGATAATTTTGAACGTGCTATTGCAATGGATACTTCGGAAAATGAAAAGTATTTAGAAGGCTTTAAAATGATCTATGTTAATATGATTAATACTTTAAAAAGTATTGGGGTAGTAGAAATTGAATGCTTACATAAACCGTTTGATCCAAATCTTATGGAAGCAGTATTAACTGAACAAATAATCGAAGAAGAACAAGGGGTTGTTTTGGATGTGTTACAAAAAGGTTATATGTATAAAGATAAATTACTAAGACCTGCGATGGTTAAGGTAAATGAATAAAAGAAAGGTGATTAATTATGAGTAAAATTATAGGTATAGATTTAGGTACAACAAATTCATGTGTATCTGTATTAGAAGGTGGTGTTCCAAAAGTAATTCCGAATCCAGAAGGCAATAGAACTACTCCATCTGTAGTAGCATTTAAAGCTGATGGTGAAGAATTAGTTGGTGAAACAGCTAAAAGACAAGCAGTAACTAATGTAAAAAATACTATTTCTAGTATTAAAAGAAAAATGGGTACTGATGAAAAAGTAGAAGCTAATGGTAAGAAATATACACCAGAAGAGATTTCTGCTAAGATTTTAATGAAATTAAAAAGTGATGCTGAAGCATACTTAGGAGAAAAAGTAACTAAAGCTGTTATTACAGTTCCTGCTTACTTTAACGATTCTCAAAGACAAGCAACTAAGAATGCTGGTAAAATTGCTGGTTTAGATGTTGAAAGAATTATTAATGAACCAACAGCAGCAGCATTAGCATATGGTATTGATAAACAAGAAAAAACACATACTATTTTAGTTTACGATTTAGGTGGTGGAACATTTGATGTTTCTATTCTAGATTTAGGTGATGGTGTTTTTGAAGTTAAATCAACTGCTGGTAACAACCATTTAGGTGGCGATGACTTCGACCAAAGAGTAATGGATTATTTAGTTTCTGAATTTAAAAAAGAAAATGGTGTTGATTTATCTACTGATAAAATGGCAATGCAAAGAATTAAAGATGCAGCTGAAAAAGCTAAGAAAGACTTATCTGGTATGATGAGTGCAGAAATTTCTATTCCATTTATTGCCCAAAGTAGTGAAGGACCATTACATTTAAATATGACTTTAAACAGAGCTAAATTTGAAGAATTAAATAAAGACTTATTTGATTCAACATTAGATGCTGTTCATAAAGCATTAAAAGATGCTAAATTAAGTGCTAGTGATATTGATAAAGTATTATTAGTTGGTGGTTCAACTCGTATTCCATATATTCAAGAATTAGTTAAAAAAGATCTTGGTAAGGAACCTTCTAAAGAAGTTAACCCAGATGAAGTTGTTTCAATGGGTGCTGCAATTCAAGGTGGCGTACTAACTGGTGAAGTAGATGACTTAGTATTACTAGATGTTACTCCATTATCACTTGGTATTGAAACTATGGGTAATGTTATGACTGTATTAATTCCTCGTAATACTACTATTCCAACAAGTAAGTCACAAGTATTCTCTACTGCTGCTGATAATCAACCTGCTGTTGATATTCATGTACTTCAAGGTGAAAGACCAATGGCATCTGATAACAAGACTTTAGGAAACTTTAGATTAGATAGCATTCCAGCAGCACCACGTGGTGTTCCTCAAATTGAAGTTAAATTTGATATTGATGCTAATGGTATTGTTAATGTTACAGCTAAAGATTTAGGAACTAATAAAGAACAATCAATTACTATTACATCTTCTACAAACTTATCTGATGAAGAAATAGAAAAGATGAAAAAAGAAGCAGAAGCTAATAAAGAAGCTGATGATAAGAAAAAAGCATTAGCAGAAGCTAAAAATGAAGCTGATGCAACAATCTTCCAAACTGAAAAATCATTAAAAGATTTAGGTGATAAAGTAAGTGCTGATGATAAGAAGAAAGCTGAAGATAAGATTAATGAAGTAAGAGAAGCACTAAATAGTGATGATGTAGATAAAATTAAAAATGTTACTAAAGAATTAAATGACATTGCTATTAGTTATGCAAGCAAAGTTTATGAAGAAGCTGCTAAAGCTAACCAAGCAAATGCTAATACTGATTCAACCGAAACAAATAATAATGCTGATGATATTAAAGAAGCTAAATACGAAGAAAAATAATTTGACTTGGGGAAGAAATATCTTCCCCAATAATTTTTGAGGGAAAAAATGGGAAAAGAAAAACTAGAACAATTACTTAATAAAATGTGCTCTACGGGAGCTGATTTTGCTGAAGTATATTTAGAAGATACAAAAACGAAGGTATTTACTTATTTAGATAATAAGTTACAAAAAATAGATAATAAGTTAGATAAAGGTATTGGTCTTAGGATTGCTAAAGATAATGAAGTATATTATGCAGCTATAAACAATAATAATTCTTTAGATGTTGTTTTAGATTTAATAAGTAATTTAGATAGCAAAGTATTATATAAAGATATAAAGCTAGATGATATGAAGATTTATAAAAGTATAAATAATGAATTTTTAGATGATAACTTAGTTAAAGATTATATGAATAAGTTAAATCATAAAATTCGTTTAATGGATAAAAGAATTGATCAAGTATCATTAAGTTTTACCGAGATTTTAAAAGATATTACTGTTTCTAATCATACTGGATTATATAATAATGAATCTAGATGTTATGCTAGATTTTATATATCTGTTACATTTAAAGATAATGATTTAGTATCAACTTCAAGTTATAATTGGGGGAGGAGTACTATTAAAGATATTTTAAATCGTAATATAGATAAAAATTTAGAAGATTTAGTTAAATATGGAATAGATAAATTATATGCTAAAAATTGTGTTGGAAAGAAAATGCCTGTTATTTTAGGTCCAGGTTTTGGAGCTGTTATATTTCATGAAGCATGTGGTCATGCGATGGAAGCAAACGCTACAGCGCGTAATAGATCAGTTTTAAGTAATATGATTGGTAAGAAAATTGCTTCTAATAAAGTAACTATTATTGATGATGGAACTATTCCTAATTTATGGGGTACAACTGTAATTGATGATGAGGGATATAATACAAAGAAAAACTATTTAATTAAGGATGGTATATTAGTAAACTATTTAAATGATACGATAAATAATCGTTTATTAAAGATGAATTTAACTGGTTCATCAAGAAGAGAATCATATTATTATCCTCCTGTATCAAGAATGAATAATACTTATTTAGAACCAAAAGATGACTCTATCGATGATATGATAAAAAGTATCAAATATGGTTTATATGCTAAAGAAATGAATGGTGGGTCAGTTAATCCAGAAACAGGAGACTTTAATTTTGGTGTTGCTACTGCTTATATGATACGTGATGGTAAAGTCTGTGAATGTGTAAAAGGTGCTAGTTTAATTGGAAATACATTAGATATTCTAAATAAAATTGAAATGGTATCTAATGATTTAGAATTTGGTGCTGGAATGTGTGGAGCAGCAAGTGGAATGGTTCCTGTTACAATTGGCGAGCCAACAATAAAAGTATCTGAAATATTAGTTGGAGGAATAAAAAATGATTGATAAATTAATTAATTTAGCCAAAGAAAATAATATTGATTTAGAAGTCTGTTCTAAAAAAGAATATTCTGCCCAAATTTCGGTATTAAATTCTACTCTTGAAAATTTTTATATATCTAATACAACTAAACATAATATAAAAGCAATTAAAGATGATAAATGTATTTTCTATGTTAGTGAAGATTTATCTAATCCTGATTATATAATTAGTGAATTAAATAAGACATTTATACTTAGTGATAATGATAATAAAAATATATTAAGTATTAATAGTTATGAAAATATAAATAAAGAATTTAGTAAACCTGATTTTAAAAAAGTAAAAGAAGATTTATTAAGTTTATATGATTTAAAAAAAGAGTATTCTTTTATAAAAAATATTGAAGCTAGTTATTCATATAATTATATGGATATAAGTATTAAAAATAAAAATAATTATATGACTGATAATACTCATAGTAACTATATATATGTATCTATAAGTGGAGAGAAAAATAATATTGTTAAAAGTGATTATATAAGTATTTATACTAATAATTATGATTTTAATAGCATTAAAGAAGAAGTTATAAAACTAATTAATTATATTAAAATTAAGTTTGATGAAACTTCTATAAATACTAATAAATATACAGTTTTATTAAATAATAATGTAGTAAAAGATATATTAAGTACTTTTATTCCTTCTTTTAGTACAAGAAATATAGATATGAAATTATCTTTTTTAACAGATAAACTTAATCAAAAAGTATTTAGTGATAAAATAAGTATTATTGAAGAACCAGTAAATACTAAATTTGTTTCAACTAGACATTTTGATGACGAAGGTACACTAACCTATAATAAAGAATATGTTTCTAATGGTATATTTGTAAAAACATATAATAATTTAGAATATGCTCTTAAAAATAAGGAAGAAAAAACTGGTAATTCTTATGGAGTACGTAATTTTCATATTAAAGAAGGTAATAAATCTTATAATGAATTAATAAGTATTATGCAAAATGGTATAATTATTAATCGTATTGAAGGAATGCATAGTGGTATAAATACTAGAAATGGCGATATTTCATTACAAGCAACAGGACTACTTGTTGAAAATGGCATAATTATTAAACCATTAAATATGATTATTTTACAAAGTAATATTATAGAAATATTAAATAACGTTTTAGAAGTAGGTAGTGATTTAAAAGAATTTAATAGTAGAATATCTAGTCCTTCTTTACTACTAAATGATATAATTATTTGTGGGAGTTTATAATATGAAAAAAAGAGAAGATATAAATATTTCAGATAAATGGGATTTAACAAAATTTTATAAAACAGAAGTAGAAATTAATAAAGATATTGAAGATTTAAATACTTATTGTTTAGAAATATTAAATTTAAAAAATCATATCTTAGATAATTATTCTAGTTTAGAAAAATTTTTAATTACCTATGAAAAATTAGAAATTATTTTAGAACGTTTAAGCGTTTATGGCGAGATAAACTTTTATCAAGATATGACTAATGCTAGTGCGTTAGGTTTAAGAGAAAAGATTAATAAAGCTATTGAGGATGTCGTAGTAAAATTAAGTTTTGTTGAACCAGAACTATTAAAATCTAATTATGATTATATTAAGTCTTTAATTATTAATACTCCACTTATAAAATATGATTTTTATTTTATAGAATTATTTAGAAGTAAAAAATATTCTTTGAGTGAAGAAAAAGAAAGTGTTTTAAGTAAAGCATTAATAAATTTATGTAATAGTAGTGATATCTTTGAAAATATTGATAATACTGATATAAAGTTAGGAAGTATTTTATTAAATAATAAAAAAATAGAATTAACTAGTGAAAATTATCATTTGTTTTTAAATAATGAAGATGCCTCTATTAGACGTAGTGCTTTTAAGAAACTATATAAATATTATAAAAATTTAAATAATACTTTAAGTTCCCTATATTTAGCTAGTATTAAAGAATCATCTTTTGTAAGTGATTTAAGAGGATATAACTCAGTTTTAGATATGTCTTTATTTGAAGATAATATTAGTACTCAATTCTATAATAATTTAACAAGTAAGATTCATAATGGTATAGATACTTTAAGAAAATATGAATTACTTAGAAAAAAATATTTAAATATTAAGAATATGCATATGTATGATTTATATTTAAATTTAGAAAATAGTATTGATATAAAAATACCATTTGCTAAAGGTAAAGATATTTTATTTGATGTATTAAAACCACTTGGAAAAGATTATTTAAAGATGCTAGAAAATGCTTTTAAAGAAAAATGGATTGATAAGTATGAAAATATAGGTAAGAGAAGTGGTGCTTATGAAATAGCAGCTTATAATATAAGCCCATGTGTATCAATAAATTATATGGATGATTTTAATTCAGTAAGTACTCTTGCCCATGAATTAGGTCATGCAATGCATTCATATTATTCTAATAAAACTCAAGATTTTCCATATCATAATTATTCAATATTTTTAGCAGAGATAGCATCTACTGTTAATGAATGTTTAATAGATGAATATTTTATTAATAATGCTAAAAGTAAAAAAGAAAAGATATATTATTTAAATAGTTTTTTAGAAAAGTTTAGAACTACTGTTTTTAGGCAATTAATGTTTAGTGAATTTGAAACTAAAGTATATACTGCTTATCAAAATGGTACTACTATTAGTCCAGAATATTTAAATAATACTTATTTAGAATTAAATAAATTTTATTATGGTAATACAGTAATTTATGATGATGAAATAAAATATGAATGGTCAAGAATACCTCATTTTTATAGCCCATTTTACGTATATAAGTATGCATCAGGTTTTATAATAGCACTTTCAATAATAAGTAAATTAAAAAAAGATAATAACTATTATAAAAAATATATCGAATTTTTAAGCAGTGGTTCATCTAAATATCCACTTGATACTTTAAAACTTGCTGATATTGATAGTACTTTAGAAGAACCTATTAAAGATGCATTAGAAATATTTGATAGTAAAGTTAAAGAATTAGAAAATTTAGTAGGAGGTAATAATAATGGCAAAGAATAAAGATTATTATGAAATATTAGGTGTAGATAAAAATGCTAGTCAAGATGAAATTAAATCAGCATTTAGAAAACTAGCTAAAAAATATCACCCTGATATTAATAAAGAACCAGGTGCTGAAGAAAAATTTAAAGAAATTGGTGAAGCTTACAGTATTTTAGGAGATCCTGAAAAGCGTAAAACTTATGATCAATTTGGTTCAGCTGCCTTTGATGGAACTGGTAATGCTGCCGGCGGTGGTTTTGGTGGCTTTGGTGGATTTGGCAATTTTGCAGATTTTGATACTGATGATTTATTCCGTGATTTATTTGGTGGAGCCTTTGGTTTTGGCGGCTTTGGTGGCGGAAGAAATAAAAATAGAGCTACTAAGGGTGAAGATAGTCTAGTTAGAATATCATTAACATTTGAGGAAGCTGTATTTGGTTGCACTAAAGAAATTAATCTTGATTTAAATGATAAATGTGATGAATGTGGAGGTGCCGGTGGTTTTGATGCAACTACTTGTAGTACATGTAAAGGTCGTGGTAGAGTAGTTCAAGTTCAAAGAACAATGTTTGGTACTTTTCAAAGTGAAACTACGTGTCCTGATTGTAACGGGGCTGGAAAATCTTTTAAAAGAACTTGTAGTAAATGTCGTGGTAAAGGTGTTTGTGTAAAAAATAAGACTATTGAAGTAAGTGTACCAGCAGGTGTATCAAACGGAACTCAACTAAGAATTAGTGGTAAAGGTTCAAGCGGTACTAATGGCGGTGCTAATGGTGATATATATATTGAATTTAAAGTAAAAGAACATCCTTTATTTAAACGTGAAGAAGATGATATTAATATTAATTTACCAATAACTATAACAGAAGCAATCTTTGGATGTAAAAAAGAGGTACCTACAATATATGGTAATGTTGTTTTAGCTATAGATGCTGGCACTCAATCAGGTACTAAACTTAGAATAAAGGGTAAAGGAGTAGAAAATCCTAATACTCATCGTAAAGGTGATATGTATATTACTATTAAAGTTATGACACCAACTAAGTTAGATCGTAAGCAAAAAGAGTTATTTAAGGAATTAGATGAAACAAATTTAGAAGTTAATCCAGAATTTAAAGAAATAAATAAATATTTAGATTAAGACGCTTTATACTTTATTATAAAGTGTTTTTATTTTCCTATTAAATAATAATTTAAAGATTTTTTTGCAATAAACTTTAAATTAATAGTACTTGTAAGATTACTATATTCATGATAGAATTAAATGTAGAAATGTGGGTGGTGCTATGAAAATGAAAAAGGTTTTAGTGCTTGTACCTTTTATGTTATTTTTATGTTTTACAAACTACGTATATGCTGAATGTGACTATGAAACACAAGCAAAAATAAACAATGCTGCAGGTGCAGTTAGGGCAGAGTATGAAACCTTTTTGTATGAGAATGACTATTATGATGAAACATATGGAGAGTATGTAACTGATTCTTATTGGTATGGGTTAATTCATATTTATAATATAACTGAAGATATTTATATAAATGTTATAGATAATAATGGAAATTCTAGAAAATATACAATAGATGATGTTTCAGCTGACAATGTTATATATGTTGGAACAGGGATGGCTAATGAAGTAAAAAAATATAAGATAGAAGTTTACGCTACTGATTCTTCATGTATAGATAATGTTATTCGTACAATTGATATTTCGATTCCACGTTATAATTTATTTAGTATATATAGTCAATGTGATGAGTATCCTGATTATTATTACTGTAGTGAATTTGTTTTTTTAGATAATATTTCTGAAAAAGAATTTTATAAAGGAATTGAAGATTATGCAAAAAGAAAGGAAGAAGAGGATAAAGAAGGGATAATAGGACAAGCAGTAGATTTATTAAAAAACAATTGGGTTCCAATTGCAATATTAGTTGCTTGTTTAAGTGCTGGGGGATACATATTTTATATAAAAGTTTATAAGAGAAAGGGAAAGAAAAAATGAAAAAATTAGTTAATTATAAAAAATTATCAATATCATTATTTTCTTTAATATGTATATTTGGTTTTGGTTTTAAAGTTAATGCAAGTGATGCTTATTTATATCCATTTCAAGAAATGGAATTTAGTGATTCTAATGTTTGCGTTAGTTATAATAAAGCTTGTGTATCTGCACTTTTAAAAGATAACGTATGTACTTTAAAAGCATATGGTCAAAGTTGCGTTGCTAATGTATCAGTTGGTAATGATGGATACAAAAATTATACTGTTAAAGTTGGTAGAATTAGATATTTGAATTTAGAATATGGAAGTTCAATGGGATCTTTATCGGTAACATCTGAATCACCTACTTGTAAATCTAGTGATGAGAGCTGTCTTAAAACAACAGCAACTAAAGATAGCAATGGGAATACTTCATGTAAACTAGTTGCTGAAAATAAAACTTGCTTTGCAATTGCTTATGTTGGCAACAATCTTTATCGAGTTAATGTGACTAAAGAAGATGATTCAGAACATCAAGATTCAACAGGTGATTCTAGTTCAACCGGTGGTTCAACAAGTTCAGGTGGTTCTAGTTCAACCGGCTCTGGCTCTAGTTCAACAGGCGGTTCAACAGATACTACCACTGGAGATGATGTAACATTTCAATTAGGCACACTTCTAAATTTAAATAAAAATTTCTCAACTGAGTCTTGTAGTGGTACTTGTGGTGTTGCAAGTTATTTAGTTGTAGACGGAAAGGTAAATATTACAGCTACAAATAATGGAAGCTGTTCAATTACTTGTAAGACTAGTGAAGCTATATCAAATTTAGGTGTAGATTCATATACTTTAAAGATAGATGTTTCTTCTGATAATAAAGGAAATTATGGAATTAGTCCTCAAGCTATAATTAATACTAAAGTTGGTGGTATTGTTTTAGGTCAAGATGGAATATCTATGACAAGCCCTGGTGGATATTACGTTTGTGAAGATGGTTATAAATATATTGGAAAAAATCAAGCTGTTCCAACTAATTGCTTTTATAGTTTAATTCAATTTGATCCAAGAACAATTAGTACTTCTATAGGAAATGATGTAAATGTTAATAATACTATTAAAAATATGTTAACTGATATTGTTAATCAAGTAATTAAGGACGGAAATACTGGTAATATTGATAAAATTATTAGTGATACTATAAATAAATATAGTAGCACAGTTATCAAAGATGCAATTAACGTTATTTTAGGTGGAAATAGCAATGAAACTATTACTAATATTTTAAATAGTATTCAAGGCAATAATAATTCGGTAAAATTAGAAGATATCATAAATGGTTTGATAAATAACGGCCAAGTTAGTGGTATTTTAGGAAATAATTTTAATACTAGCAATAGTTCTAGTAGCACTACTCAAAATACTTGTACTTCGCTAAAAATATTTCAAAATGGTTTTTATCCAAGCAATGTAGATGGATTTAAGGGATATAGTACTTATAATGGTCAAAGTGGAATCCATTTATATGAAGCTACTGCAAATTGTACAGATGATAAGACTACAATTTATGATGCATTTTGTATAGATCCTGCAATGCATGGACCACACCAAAAAGAAAATGGCGATAGTAGGTCATATTACAATATTACAGATACGGTAGATTTAAATACTGAATTTGGTAGGGCAATTTATATTTTGTATAGAGATTATTATGCTAATACTGGAAAAACTGCAAAAGATTTATATATAGCTACCCAAGTTTCAAGATTCTTATTAGGTAAAATAAAGGATGGTAAATATGAGTTTTTAGGTTGGGATAATGGCCCATACAAAGATAAAGCTCAAGCATATATGAATAGTGCAGTTACAAGTGATGTAAGAGCTATTTATGAAGATGTATTAAATAAAGCTAAATCAGAAGATTTTAGTGCTAGTGAAGTAAGTATAGATGTAAGTCATTCTAGTGGTGATAATGTAGAAGATGGAATAAAATTTATTGTCACTGCTAAAAATGTTACTGATATAAGTAAAGTAACAGATTTGAATTTATATGTAGTTGATAATAATACTAAAAAAGACATTTCATCAATGTTTACTATTTCAAAAGGTGAATGGAAGCAAAAAGATAAAGATTATGTCATGGAAGTTACAGTAAAAGCATTTAATCTTGATGAAGATGTTTGCGAGGTAATATTACTTGCAAGTGCTAAATATAATGGTGAAAATGATGTTGCTAATATAGGTATTGCAACTTCAACAACTTCATCTGGAACATTACAAAGATTCTTAATTTTTAACAAGAGTGGCGTTTCAAATATAAATGATTATGAAAATTTTAAAGTTAATAAAACTTGTAACTCTAATAGTGCTTGTACTCCAGTAGCAGAATATACATGTGATGATGCATCAAGTGTAACTTATGTTGTTGAAGGTACAGAAGCTAAAGATTCTAATGTAAAATGGGAATCTTGTATAATTGGAGAAGAAGGTGAAGATGGTAATGTATCTGGAGGAAAAGATCCAAATGGCAATACTTACGAATTACAAGAAGATAATGGGTACTGTGCAATTTATTGTAAAGAGGATTATGCCTTTAAAGTTCCTGGAAACTTAAATCAATATTCTGCAAATGGAAACGGCTTTGCTCAAGGTAGATATATTTCAATAAATCTAGATAAACATTATCATGCAGTTGCTGGATTAGCTGGTCAAAAGACTTGTGTCACTAGTGAAGTTATGACAGAGAAGTTTTTAAAAGATTCAGTTGAGCAGAAGAAGGATTTATTAGATGCTGTTAATAGATACTATAAGTATAAGGCTCAAAAAGAAGCATTAGAAAATAGCGATTGCTTAGATGATCCTACATCAAATAGCATAATTAATTATACATATTCTATATATAAATTTGAAAATTCTTCAACTTCTCATGATATAATTGAGTCTAATATAGTTCTCTTAACTAGTTCAGCAAGCCATAGGCTAATTGTTGAGGGTAGTAAAAATAGTCAAACATCTGGCACAGGTAATAATATAATTGATAATATTTTTGGAAATTCAATAAAGAAAAATAACTATAATGAATTATTATCTAACATAAATAATGGAATTTCTACAGCTCAAAAAGATTATAATGATGCTTTAAATAAATTAAATAATCAAGTAGATAAAATTCAAGATTGTACTACTTGGACAGATGAAGAAAAGTTAAAAGATTCTTATGAATTTGAACCTGAAATTAGATTTGATTATGCTGAAAATGAATATATTGATATGATGAATGGTAATAATAAACTACAACCTGAAAAAGAAGTAACATCAACAACATTAGGATATTATTGTGAAGATAATAAAGAAACAGTAGTTGAAACTGGTAGTTGTTCTACAAGCGTTTCTGATGATAATAAAATTACTGTTAAAGTTCCTAATAGTTCAATTGAAAATGCTACAAAATCAACTGATGAAATTTATTACGAGTACAAGAGAATTACTGGAATTGTTAAATATGGTGATCCTGGTGTGGCGTTAGATGGTACTAGAAAAGAACCAGAATTAATTTATTATAAATCAAGCGTTCCTTTCTATACTCATCCAAATAAAGGTATCGTTACTACTGATAATACAGACGATAGTACGTTAATTGATATTGGTGATAAGAATAGACCAGATGGTACAAAACCAGATGGCTTAGTATATCCAATTAAATTAACTACACCTGCAGGTATTTATGATTACAAATTAACATTTAAAAATATTGGTCAATATTTTATGACTGATGATACTTTAGGACGTATTATGGGAAATAATAATGGTCAAGAAGGATACTTAACAGTTAATGAAAGTGATTCATATTTATGTAAATACACAGTATGTGCAATTGATGACCCTAATTGTGATAATACTCCAGATGGTAACGAAGTATGTTCAAATATCTTAGCTAGTGATGTTTGTAAGAGTGGGGATATAGAAGATTTAGATGAATGTATTTCTGCACTACTTGATAAAGAATGCTGTGATGAAGTTATTAATTTAAATAAAATGACAATTAATATGGTAGATAGATATAATGCAGTATGTCCAAAACAAAAATATTGCCAAGGTTTTGGAATTATAGAAGGAAATAACGGAACATCTAATGATACGGGCTCCGCAATAATAGTTAATGGGAAATTAGAATTTACACCAAAATCTGTATCATTAAATAACTTATTCCCTAATTCTTCTGATAGTAAAGGCTTTAACTGGGTTGGTACTACTCATGATGGAACTAGTATTGGAAGTATAATTGAAGATATTGAGAGTGCTGGTGAATCTATTTATAATAATGAACCTGATTTTAAAATAGTAATAAATGCTACATGTCGTGCTAAAATTTTAGAGTATAACAATACTCAAGAAAACAATAGTTTAGGATTTAATGATTATACATTAAGTATGAATAGTAGTGGTACATATGATACTTCTACATTCTTAGCTCAATTAGAAGCTGCTGGATGTATTGTTGAAAAAGACTTTGATTAGGAGGAAGACTTATGAAATCGTCATATTGGGCGTATTGGTTAATATTATTAGGTGTATTTATAATCGGTGTAATGATGTTAGTAAATAGTGCTACTACTGGAAGTACAGAAGATTATTATATGCTAAAAGAAGTTACTCAATCTGCAATGATTGATGCAATTGATTACTCATATTATAGACTTTATGGTGATATAAGAATGAGTGAACAAAAATTTGCTGAAAATTTTATTAGAAGGTTTGTAGAATCTACAACTTTATCAAAAAATTACACCGTTGAATTTTATGATATTCATGAAGTTCCTCCTAAAGTAAGCGTTAAAGTTTCAAGTGTTAGTAATTCATTTAATATTGCTAACACTTCTAATAACGCAGTTGAATTAGTCGATACTATTGATGTTATATTAATTGGTGGAGTAAATAATGGCTCTAGTGGCACTAGTGGATACGAAAGTATTTGCTGCTTGCATTTTGATGATGATTTTAAAGAATATATAATGTCTAATGATGTATCTAATTATGCGTATTTGCAAAAATGGAAGGATGATGGAGGAACTACAAATTTTAGACAAGCAATATCTAGTCAGTTTGCTTGGATTCATAATTCAAGTAGTGCTGCAGAATTAAGTCGCGAAATGCTTTCCGAACCATTTTTTAAAGAAGCTATTGAAAAAAATTGGGTATATATTGTTAACAATGCTACTTATTGCAGTTAATTAAGGAGAATAAAATGGGTAATGTAAAAGAAGAATTTAAAAAAATATTAAGTAATAAGAATACGCTTACAATTCTTATTGTGTTAGCTGGGATTATAGTACTATATGCAATATATAATAACAGGGTAAATCAAGCGGTAACGCTAATAAAAGTGCCTTATGCTAAAGTTGAAATAACTAGTCGTACACAAATAACTGCTGAGATGATCGGATATACGGAGATTCCTAAAAAGATTGCTAGCTCACTTGGGATTGTAACTAACTCTATAAGCATTAATGGTAATTATGTTAAATATGGAAATACAATACCAGCAAATAGTTTTTTCTATTCAAGTATTATTGTTAATTTTGAAGAAGCAATTAAAACAGAATTTTCTGATATGAAGGATGGTTATACTGCATACAATTTAGCGGTTGATATTGATTCTACATATGGAAATTCAATATATACTGGAAATTATGTAGATTTATATGTTAAAGCTGTAGATGATAATAATAAAATAATATTTGGAAGATTAATTGAAGGAATAAAAGTTTTAGCGGTACTAGATAGTAATGGAAATGATGTCTTTGAATCATCAGCTGATGATAGATCACCACGTCAAATGTGGTTTGCAGTACCTGATGAATTATATACGCTACTTAAAAAAACAGAATATATTAGTGGTGGTATTGAAGTAATGCCAATACCAAGAAATGCTAGTTATTCTTCTTATGATAGAGAACCAACAATAGATAGTCAATATATTGAAAATTATATTTTGTCTAAATCAATTAATATTGGTGTTGACTTTCAAAATAGTTATGTTAATCAATAAGAGAAAGGAAATTTATGAGTAATATTTTAACACCTTTTAAAAAATTTTTAAAAAACAAAAACACTGTTACAATTATTTGTATTGTTCTTGGAGTATTAACATTAGTTATTGGTTATAATTATCGCGTAAGTGTTGCAACAGATTTGGTTACTGTACCATATGCTTTAAAAGAAATCCCTAAAAAAACCCAAATTACAAAAGATATGATAGGACATGTTAAAGTTCCTGCTTCTTTAGTTAATTCGGCTAAGAATATAATAACTAGTGATGAAGAATTAATAAATTATTATTCTAGTTATTCAACTAGCATACCGGCAAAAAGTTTATTTTATAAAGAGGTAATTTTAGAAGAACAAGAGATGCCAGATTATGCGTTTATGAGTATGCAGGATGGTTATACTGTCTATTCTTTGAAAGTTAATAATAATTCTACTTATTCTAATCGTTTAAGACCTGGAGATTATATAGATTTATATATGCAAGCAAAAGATAATGGTAAGGTAATTATGGCAATACTTGTAAAATCTATAAAAATTAAAGCAATTAAGGATAGTAATGGTAATTCATTGTTAGAAAATACTATTTCTGGAGGTACACCTGCTGCAATGTTATTTGAAGTAGAAGATTCACTATTTGATTTGTTGAAAAAAAGTGAGTACGTTTCAAATGTTGAAATAATTCCTGTACCAAGAAATGCAAATTATACTAAAGAAGAGGGCGCTACTATGGTATCTTCTAGTGAATTAACAAATTATATATTAAATAATTGTGCACAAATAAATTAAAAAGAAAAGGGTTGATGTTATGAATGGTGCTATATTTGAGCAAATGGACTTTGGCCCATTAGCAGAATTTTTAGCTGAGGATGATGTTACGGATATTTCTTACTCAAATGGTGGACAAGTCTGGTTAAAGACATTATCTAAAGGTGTTTATCAAGTTGATAGACCGGATATTAATGATGCCTTTATGGAAAAACTTGCTTTTCAATGTTCTAATGTAATGGGAAAAACCTTTAATATGGCTCATCCATTGCTAGATGCAGAATCAGCAGAATTACGTATGAATTTTGTTCATGATTCAATAGCAACAAATGGAATTGCTTGTTTGATTCGTAAAACACCTGCTAAAATAAGGTTAAATAAAGAAAAATTAATAAATGAAAAGTATGTTATAGAGAATTTACATGATTTTTTAATTAAATGTGTTGAAGGGCATTGTAATATAATTGTTTCAGGAGAAACTGGTTCTGGTAAAACTGAACTTGTAAAGTATCTTGCTGCTCACATAAAAGAAAATGAAAAAATTATTACTATTGAAGATACTTTAGAACTTCACTTAGATAAAATTTTTCCACATCGTGATATTGTTGCAATGAAAACTAATAATATAGCATCATATTCTGACGTATTAGTTGCTTGTATGAGGCAAAATCCTAAATGGATTTTACTATCAGAAGTACGTAGTGCAGAAGCAGTTATGGCAGTTCGAAATTCTATTTCATCTGGTCATAATATTTTATCTACTATTCATGCGGATAAAGCAAGTAGTATACCAATGCGTATGTATTCATTACTTGAATCTTCTCAAGACCCAGAACAGTTTTTAAGTACCATTCATAGGTATGTCCAGATTGGAATATACGTAAAGGGATATTTTAGCAAAGTTTATAATAGATTTCAAAGAGAAATAATTGAAGTTTGTGAATTTTATGTTGATGAAGAAAACAAACCAAAAGTAAATATTATTTATAAAAAGAATCTTGATGGACATTTTGTATTGAAAAATCCAACAAAAAAATTGTTAGATTACATGAGTATACAAAATGTTATGTTACCTGAAGATGTATTCGGATTAGGGAGTAATACTGAATTAGACGGAGATAATAGCACAGATACTAGGACAAAAATTGAAGCTTTAAAAGACACAAAAGATGTATTAAAAGATGCTAATAATACGCAATCTAGTGTGTTTGCTAGTATTGCAGCCAATGTTAATAAAAATCAAATCCCACAACAATCAACTACATTAACCAATAATCAAAATAATTATGCTCAAAATATATCTTCTATTCAGCAAAATTCATCAATATTAAATCAGAATAATCCCCAATCTTCAAGTGAAAATACTACAATTAAACCTAATATAAATTTAAATAATAATATTAGTTTAAATAATAATGAAGATATATTATAGGGTGATGATATGGAATTAATAATTTTACTAGTTCTTGCAATTTATGCAATTAGTTATAGATTAAATGCTGATACTGATGTTGAAGGAACATTTAAATTTATAAAAAGTGGTATTGGTAATTTGTATGAAAAATACGCACCATATAGTTATAAGCAAATAAGAGAAAAAACTAAGGAATTAGGTGAAGAATATACTATCAAGCAGTACATTGGCCAAATAATTCTTTTTGCAGGGGTTGCTGGTGGTATAGCATACTTATATTTTTATAGTCTAGTTTGGGCTGTTATATACGCAGTTGCAGCTGTATCTACCATTCCTTATTTATCATATTTACGTACTCAGAGAATATATTCAGAATATATTTTTGAAGAAATTCAAACTTACTGTACTAATGTTATTATGGAATTTAATACGACTCAAAGTTTTGTAAAATCTTTAGAAGGTGTATATAATTCTCAAATTTTAGGGTCACCTGTTAAAGATGATGTTAAAGTGATGATAGATATGGCTTATGCTAATGGTACTATAGATCAATCTATTTCATATTTTAACGAAAAATATCCATATTATATGATTAAAAATATGCATCAACTTTTTTATCAAATTACTAAAGAAGGTGCAAGAGATTCTGGAGAGTCTTTAGAAAATATGTCACTCGATATTGATGCTTTAGTAGAGGGTGTATATCGTGACCGAATGGATCGTTCAAACTTTCATAAGAAATTTTTAACGTTTGGTATGGCACTTTTTTTACTAGTTGCAGTAATACAATTTTTATTAGGTAGAGATTCTTATATTGAATTAATAGAAATATGGTATGTAAAAATATTGTTACATGGAATAATATTAATAAACTGTTACTTCTTACATTCAGGAGAAAAATATTACAATGAAGATGTGGGGGTAGAATAATGTATTTTGAAATATTGGCATTAGGTGGGTTATTTTTGTTAGTTTTAAATTATACTAAAGTTATAGATGTAAAAAAGTGTATAAATGATAATGTTAGTTATTTTAGAAGATTTAAAGAAAATGATTATGACTTTTTAGTTAGAGCTAGATATGGCGAAGGTGTAGATCCCGATTATTTGTTTGGTAAAAGAATAAGTAATGGGATATTAGTTGCATTAATTATTATATGTTTGATGATAAATAATTTAAGTTATGTTTATTTTATTGTTGCAGTTGTAATTGGAATATTAGTTTTTAAATTAGATTATAATAAATTAAAAAATTATTATAAAAATAATTTACATACTATTGATGCAATGTTACCACACTATTTAAAGGGATTAGAGATATTAATACAACATTATACTGTACCAGTTGCAATTGGTAAAAGTGTTGATACAGCTCCTGAAATTTTTAAAAAAGGTTTACTTACAATGATAGCAAAAATAAATGCAGGAGATTCTTCTATAGAACCATATATGGAATTTGCTAGAACTTATCCCGTAAGAGATTCAATGCGTATGATGCGTTTATTATACCGTTTAGGTTTAGGTAGGCAAGAACGTAAACAAGAACAATTATTAACATTTTCAAGATCTATATCTTCATTACAGCAAAAAGCTCGTGATACAAAATATAAAGAAAGATTAGATAAAATGGAGAATAAAACAATGAGTATGCTTATTGCAACTGGACTTGGTGTCATGGTTTTATTAATATTCGCTGTTTTACAGATGATGGGATCATAAAAATTTTTGAGTGTAATTAACACTCTTTTTTATTTGCTCTTGTATATCCAAATATTAGATGTTAAAATTAATATAGCAATAGTAGAATACAAGGAGTGATAATATTGAAAGCAACATATTGGGCATATTGGTTAATTTTATTAGGCGTATTTATAATAGGTGTAATGATGCTAGTAAATAGTGTTACAACAGGAACAACCCAAGATTATTATATGTTAAAAGAAGTTACTCAATCTGCAATGATTGATGCAATTGATTATTCTTACTATCGTTTATATGGCGATATTAAAATTAGCGAAGATAAATTTTTAGAAAATTTTATTAGAAGATTTGCAGAATCAAATACAATAGTTAAACAATATAATATAGAATTTTACGATATTTATGAATTGCCACCTAAAGTTAGTATTAAAATTTCAAGTAACAGTAATTCGGTAAATATTGCAAATGATGTAAATAATTCCTTTAATTTAGTTAATAAAATGGATTTAATTTTAGTTGGTGGAGTAAAAAGTTCATCTGAAAATAACGATAATATTAATAGTAGCTCAGAAAGTATTTGTTGTATTCATTTTAATGATAGTTTTAAAAATTATATAAAATCACTAAGTAATGAATATTTAACAAGCAATGGCTATAGTTATTTAAAAGAATATAAAGATGGAAAAATTAATTTTCGTCAAGCTATTATTCCTGAATTTCCTGGCATAATAAGAAATAGTTATATAGATATGAATGAGTTAAGAAATTACATGTTAAGTGATCCAATTTTAAGTCAGGCAATAAATAACAATCAAGCATATATAATAACAAATGCTACTTCTTGTTCTTAACATAGAAACAGGGTGAAAAAATGAAAAAAATATTTTTATTTATAATTTTGCTATTAATAATTTGTTTTAACAATAGTGTTAATGCAGAATGTAATTACGAATATCAAGCAAAATTAAATGATTTAGCTGGATTAGTAACGTCTGAATATCAGTTATATGAAAAGATTGAAGAATATTATGATGAAGGCTTTGGTGAAAATGTAAAGATCTCATCATGGTATGGAAAAATTTATATTTATAACGTTACTGATGAGCTATACATTGAAGTTAAAAACCTTGGTAAATTTTATTCAACTGATGACGATACTATTATTATAGATACAGGAATAACTGATGATATTAAGGAGTATCAAATTAATATCATGGCGGTTGATGGCACTTGTGATAATAATCCAATTAGAACAATATATGAAAATATACCACGTTTTAATGTATATAGCACTTATCCTCAATGTTTAGAGAATCCAGACTATTATTATTGTAATAAATTTGTTTTCTTAGATAAAATAACACAAAATGAATTCTTATCTGGAATAAATAATTATGCTAAAAGAGAAGACAATGTTAAAGATGAAGATATAAGTTGGATTAACAATATATTAAATTTTTTAAAAAATTATTATGTATTTATAATAATTGCAATAATTTTAATTTTAGGATTAACCGTTTTTTTATGGAAAAAGAAATTAAAAAATAAAAAATATGATATAGAAGATGATTGGAGTAGGAAGTGAAAATAATGAATTTAAAATTTAAAAGTTTATTACTATTCTTATTCTTTTTTCTATTTTTAAGTGCTAATAAAGTTAAAGCAGAAGATGAATTTTGTAAATATTTAACTATTAATACAAGAAGCGGGAATTACTATTTATACTCAAAATATTATGACCCTAGTAATGCAATGTGGGGTGGATATAGGCATACAATGGGTTATTATTTAATGGCATATACAGCTAAATCAAGTTGTAATGATGGTAAAGAAGTTGAATATGATGCAATTTGTATAGACCCAGCAAGAGATAACCCTAAAAAAACACCTTATACAATTACTAATGAATTAGATTTAGATACTGTATTTGGTAGAGCAATATACTTTTTATATACTGATTATTATTTAAAAAATAAAACTGATGAAGGCCTATTTATTGCTACACAAGTATCTAGATATTTGGTTAAAAATTATCCTAATGAATCAGGTGGATTTTTAATTGGTAATCATAAAGATAATTTAAATGCTTATTTAAATGATTCTATTACTCCAGCAAGCGCTGCTGCTATTTATACACAAGTTGAAACAAAAGCTAAAATGACTACAAAGGATTCTATCTTACAGAATACTGCTAAATTAGAAATAGAAAAAAGTAGTGGTGATGATGTTAAAAATGGTATTAAGTTTAATTTAACAGCTAGTAATATAGAAGATGTGACCAAAATAAGCGATTTAAAAGTTACAATTACCAATTCTTTGGGTGAAGATATATCTAGTATGTTTACAATTGAAGGATTAAATAATTGGCAAAAAAAGGATAAAAATAGTACTGCTGTTATTACTGTAAAATCAAATAGTACTTTTGATAAAGAAATCTGTAATATTAAAATTAAAGTTAGTGGTAATTATACAAGTGATTCATCCCTATATAATGTTTTTATAGTTTCTGCATCTAGCGAAAATGCTGCAGGTTCTTATCAAAGATTTTTAATCTTTAACAAAGAAAACGCTAAATCTACTACTATAGAAGCTCAAATAGAAACTCCAACTTCTGAGAGTTGTGGAGAAGATGAAGCTAAGTGTTTTACATTTCAATCATTTTTATGTTTACCAACAACAAATACAAATTTAATTATTGAAGGTGTAAATTTAAATACAATGGCCGTAGATTGGGATAATTGTATAATTGATAAACAAGATCCTGCTGGAAATAATTATAATGTATTAGAAAATGATTATTGTAAAATATCTTGTAAAGAAGATTTTGCTTTTAGATTACCAGGTAGTTTAGGTGAATTTAGTCAAGGAAGATATATTCCTGTTAACCTTGATGGTTACACACATACAATTGCGGGAGCCGCTACTCAAAAATCATGCGTAACTAGTGAAATATTGGTTGATGATTATGAAGAAGATGCAACGACTTTAAAAAATAACATGTTAACATATTTAAATAGATATTACTATTATATTGGCATGTTAAAATGGTTACTTACTCCTGAAAATATTGCAACTTATAAAAGTAATGTTAGGGTTCGAAACCAAGGTTGTACTCAAAATTTTTTTACAATTATTATTAATGGTATTCAAGGCATTTGTCTTTCAGATTCACCAGTATGGCCTTTTAAAGAAAATTATGTAGAAAAATACGATTATAATTTTGATTATGAATATTTTGAATTTGAATATTCAAATGAAAAAGATGTTCTTTCTGCAAAAATAGTTAAAGCAGATAAAACAAAAAAAGGTAATTCCTCTAATGATGCATCTTTTATTGGAAAAATAGATGATCATGATAAAACATTAATGGGAACAATATCAGA
Source organism: uncultured Bacilli bacterium (assembly GCA_944373095.1). Taxonomy (GTDB): domain Bacteria; phylum Bacillota_I; class Bacilli_A; order RF39; family UBA660; genus CAG-605. The sequence goes on along the minus strand of CALWAK010000001.1, from coordinate 19,734 downwards.
GACCTTAAATAATGGAACAATTCCTACAAGTGATGTAAATCCTTATGATATTCCTGTTCCTACGAATGGAACAGCAACCATTGGAGGATCTCCATGCGTTGGAACGTGGTCTTGCCATGGTGCAATAATTTCACCAACGATTGCAAAAGAAACACAACCAATTATTGCAATTGCTAAAGTAATTGCTTCTGCTATTTCATATGCAAATAAATATAACGAAATCAGGGATAAATTACTTGAAAAAACGACATTTATTAAAGATTGCACAAGATGGAATAGTGGGAAAGGGTATGATTTTGGCGTTGAATTAGAATTTGATTACGAAGAACAAGAATATATTAATATGATTTCTAATGATAAAGAACTGGTTATTGATAATGAACCAAAAAATCCTTTTAGTTACAATTTATATTGCGAAAATATGACAGAAGTTAAAGATATTTATACAAATTGTAAGCCAGCAATTAATGTTTTTTCAAATAGTAGTGGAATATTAAGTGGTTTAGCTTCAATTGCTTCTGATACTTTGCAGTCAAGTCTATTTGGTATTAAAAAGAAAGATGTTCAAATACCGAATTCAGCCAATGTTATATCTACAGGAGCTTCATTGTTTGATTTAGGAGTAATTTCAGATAAATCATATGTTAGCTTAAATTTAGATGATTATTATTTTGACGTTAAACGCCTTGCAAGTGTTGCTATGTATGGTTATACAGGTATTGGACTAAATGGTGGAGTTAACACTGAAACAGTAATTAGTTTATTCCTTCAAGAAGCAATCCGGACGTTTTCTGATAAAGCGTTCATATATTTTAAACCTAAATACTCTTTTTATACTACACCTGATAAAGGAATTGTTTCTTTAACACCATTAACAGAAGATAGTAAATATATAGATGGTGATGGTTTAGTTTATCCAATTAAGTTAACAACTGAGCCTGGTAGTTATTTATATAAATTAACATTTAATGGTGTTGGACAAATGTTTAATAACGAAAGTAGATATGGACGAGTTTTAGGAGATAGTGGCTATGTTTCCATACTACCATCAGTTAACATTTCAACTGGAATAGGTTTTATTGATAGTGCAATTAATAATGCTGTTGGATCAATTACAGGTTATAAGAAAAATGATTATTTATGTGATTATTCAGTTTGTGCTGTAAATGACCCTGATTGTGAGGATGTACCTCCTTCAACAGATGAAGATAATGATGATGGTGATGATACATGTAAATCTATATATTCAAGTGAATTGTGTCGTTACGATTCTACACTTGATGATTGTATAAGTCAATTACTTGCAAGCAGTTGCTGTGATTTTGTTGATGCACTTGGTAAAATGGTAATTTCTCAAAATACTATAGATGAATATAATGCTGTTTGTGGTAAAAATTTCTACTGCAGTGGTACAGGAATAATTGAAGGCAGTTTTTCATCAAGTATAGGCGGAAGTCCTAGTGGTGGTGGAAATAATCATTATAATAATAGTGCAAGCATATCTGATGGCAAATTAGAATTTTTCTCAAAAATAGTTTCATTAAATAATTTATTTCCTAATAAAGAAGATAGTAGAGGATTTAACTGGGTAGGTGAAACATCAGATGGTACAGTAATAGATACAATTATAGATGAAATAGAAGAAAAGGGCGAAAGTATTTATAGTGAAGAACCAGTATATAGTTTAGTAATGGATGCAGAATGTGCTGCAAAAATTAGAGAATATAATAAACAACAAGAAAGAAATGATTTAGGATTTAATGATTTTACATTAGTAAATTCTGATTCTCAATTTTTAAATGAGTTATCTAGTTACGGATGCATAGTAACTAATGACAATACTGGTAAAGAATAAAGGTGATTTAAAATCATCTTTTTCTATTGGAATAAATAGTATATTAAGGTATAATGTAATTAGGAGATAATTTATGTTAAAAGTAGAAAATGTTAGTAAAAGTTATGGAAATTTAAAAGCTGTTGATAACTTATCATTTGAAGTTGCTAATGGAGAAATTTTTGGCTTATTAGGAGTTAATGGTGCTGGAAAAACAACAACATTTAGAATGATAATTGGGTTATTAGAAAAAGATTCTGGTAAAATCACTTTAGATGGAAAACCAATAAATTATAAAATAACAGATAAAATTGGTTTTTTGACTGAAGAAAGAAGTTTATTATTAAAGCTAACAGTTAAAGAGCAAGTGATTTATTATGGTGTATTAAAAGGAATGAAAGAAGAAGATATTCTAAATAAATTAGATATTCTTTTAGATAAACTTAAAATTAAAGAATATAAAGATAAAAAAATTAAGGAATTAAGTAAAGGAAATCAGCAAAAAGTTCAATTTATTACTGCAATAATAAATGATCCAAAATTATTAATTTTAGATGAACCTTTTAGTGGATTAGATCCAATTAATGTTGCGTTATTTATGAATATTATTAATGAATTAAAAGAAAAAGGAACATCAATAATATTCTCATCACATCGTATGGAACATGTTGAATTATTTTGTGAAAAATTAGTTATTTTAGTTCATGGTAAAAGTGTTTTAGAAGGTAATTTAAAAGATATAAAAAAGCAATATGGAAAAAAGAATATTCATATTATAGGTAATGTGGATAAAGATGAATTATTAAAAATTGATGGTGTGGAAGAAATAATTGAAACTAATGAGATAGTAGTAAGAGTAAAAAATGAAAATTTTGTATCTAATGTGTTTAATTATGTAGCCAAACAAAAGAATATAACTAAATTTTGTGTGGAAGAACCAACATTGAATGAAATATTTATTGAAAAAGTAGGTGAGGAATATGAAAAATAAAGTGTTGTTTTTAATTAAACAGAGTATTAAGAAAAAAATTGATACTAAATGGTTTAAAATTATTAATATATTATTATTAATTTTAATGATAGGTATATTAAATATTGATAAAGTAATTAATTATTTTGGTGGTGACTTTGAAGATGTTACTAAAATTTATTTAATTGATGAGACAGGTTATGGTGACTATTTACAAGGTTACATAGATAATAATAATAAACTATTGAATGGTGGTTTTAAATTTGAAGTTACTAAATCTAATGAAAATATTGATAATTTACTAAATAATTTAAATGAAGAAAATAATGATTTAGTAATTAGTATAGTAACTGATCAAACTGAATTTATGAAATCAACCATATATAGTTATGAGGGCATAGATACAATTACATCTACTATAATCAGTAATAGTTTATCGGAAATTAAATCTAATTATGCTCTTGCAAATAGTAATATTGATCCAGAATTATTAAATAAGGTATTAAGTCCTATTACAATAAATAAAGTTGTCACAAATGATGAAAAGTTAGATAGTGAAACACATGAAGCCGCAGCAGCGTCAATTATATCAGTTTTTCTTATTCCTTTTTTCATACTAATAGTTTTATTAGTTCAAATGATTGGAGCTGAAATTAATGATGAGAAATCTACTAAAAGTATGGAAATTATTATATCTAATGTATCACCTAAAATGCACTTTTTATCAAAAATTGTTGCATCAACAGGTTTTGTTATTTTGCAATCATTTTTAATTTTTATTTATACAATGTTAGGTTTAGGAGCAAGAATGCTGTTAAATTCTAATACTAATATTGTTGGAGATTTATCTAAATTACTAGAAAATTTAAGCTTAAATACTTTGATAAACCAAATATATCCAGCAATTCCTCTTTTATTAGTATTATTTATATTTAGTTTAATTGCCTATGCTCTTCTTGCTGGAATACTTGCCTCTATGACAACTTCTAGTGAAGATTATCAACAACTTCAAACTCCTTTAATGCTTCTTCTTATGGCTGGTTATTATATCGGAATTATGGCTTCTTTGTTTCAAGGTTCTATTTTTATTAAAATAGTAAGTTATATTCCATTTATTTCTTGTTTAGTAGCCCCAATAACTTATACTTTATTACAGACAAGCTTGTTAGATTTAGGAATAAGTGTTATACTCCTTTTAGGAACTTGTTATTTATTATTCAAATATGGTATTAGAGTATATAAAGTTGGTATTTTAAATTATTCAAGTTCTGGTTTATGGAAAAAAATGTTTAAATCATTAAGGAGTAAAGAATAATGAAAGATAAAAAAAATATATTAATTATAATTCTTGTATTAGTTATATTTGGTATACTAATATATGGATGTTATTATTTTTTTAATAATTATAAAGATACAACAGATGTTGTAAAAACTGAAATGGAATATGTAGAATCTAGTGCAGATAGAATAGATAAATTAAAACAGCCCACACCAGATGTTAAAGTTACAGAAGATGATTTACCAAAAACAACTGGTAATTTAACAAAATTAAATTTTAATAATTTTACGAAACTATTTAAAACAAATAAAAGAAGTATATTATTTTTAGATAAAACAGGTTGTGCAGCATGTGAAACTTTTAAACCTTTATTAACTAATGCTTTAAAAGAATATAATATAAATGCTTATTCAATAGATATTACTGAATTTAGTGAAGATGAAATAAGAAAAATGTACGATTACATATACTTTGATGGTACACCTGTAACTTACATAATAGAAAATGGTAAAGTAATTCATACATTTAATGGCTCAACTTCTAAAGAAGTTATTAAAGCGTTTATAGATGTTTATTATTTAAGATAACGAAAAGAATAAGTGTAATGCTTATTTTTTTAATTTTTAAACATAGTTAAGATTATCAAATAAGAATTATGATATTACAAATATGATATTTTTTCTACATTTTCTATAATGTATTGTTTATTTTTTTGACAGATATTAATTTTAATGTTATAACATTATCTATGGAGAAAATTATGAAAAATAGTAAAATTATAATAATAGATAAAAATGGTAATGTAAATTCTAGAGGCTCTTTAACTGATTTAAGACATAGCATAACATTATTAAATTATATAAAGGAAAAATACCCTAATTGGAGTATTTTAAAATCATTAGATATAACTGTTTCACCATTTACATTAGGAACGATTTTAACATACGCAAATAATATTGTTTTTTTAAATACAACAAAAAATAAAGTTTTAAGTGGTGTACTTTTAATAGGTAAAAATTGTAATGAATTGCAAATAAATTCTTTAAAAAAATTAATATCAGAATTTGCTAATTTTAATATACGCATAATTAGTGATATTGAAATTGTTGAAGGAGAAGCCCTTGGCAAAGATTTTTATGCTGAAAATCACGAAAGCACAATTGAAATGTTTGAAAGATTTTTATATGAAGAGGGATATAATGCAGGTAAAATTAAAAGATAAGCTAATTGATGTTGTAATAAATTATAAGAATAATAAAAATGTATATATAAGAGTTAAAGATAGTAAATTATATGTAACTTGTAATAGGTTTGTTAGCGATAAACAAATATTAGATATTATTAATAATAATATTATGTCTATAAATAAAATGTATGAAAAACAAGTAAAAAAAGATAATGATAATATGTTTTACTATTACTTAGGTAATAAATATGTAGTTATATTTAATAATGAAGTAGAAAAGATAAAATTAGATGATGATGTTATATTAGTAAAAAATAAAAAAATGCTAGATACTTTTTATAAAAATGAATGTTTAAGAATATTTAGTAGCAGATTAGAAAAATGTAGTACACTATTTAATAATCTACCTAAGTTTGATCTTAGAATAAGACAAATGAAAACTAGATGGGGTGTAAATAATAGGGGAAGTCATACAATTACTTTAAATAGTGAACTTATAAAAAAAGACATAACCTTAATTGATTATGTTATAATTCATGAATTATGCCATTTTTTACAAGCTAATCACTCAAAATTATTTTGGAATGAAGTAGAAAAAAGGTATCCTTCCTATAAACAAGCTAGAAAGATGTTGAATAGTTAAAATAACTTATTTATAGAGCAAATAACTTTACCTATAATATCTTTTTTTTCTTTTATATTTTCATATTTATCAAGTTTTAATTTATCATTTAGTGAATATAAAATAATATCTTTGTTTTTATATTTTTTTTGATTAATAATTATTAGGTAATCATTTGTTTTAAAATCAAAAATATCGTTAATACATTTATAAGCATAGCATTTAGGATTATCTATAATAAATGGTAATTCTAAATATTTTTTAGTGTTATTTATAAAATTTATATTATCAATTAAAGGAATTTTATTTTTATTATCTTTTTTTATTACTTTAATACTTCTAAATTTATTAGAAGTATGTTTAATTAGATTTAGTTCTTCTAATTGCTTTAAATATGAATGAACACTAGCAGGACTAGATAAGCCAACATTTTTACCAATTTCTCTTATAGATGGTGGAAATCCATTTTGACTAATATAATTATTAAGAAAATTTAATATTTCTTCTTGTTTTTTACTAAGATTTAGATTCATAATATCACCAATAAAAGAATATCTTATAAAAAAATACTTGTCAATAATTATGTATTTTAGTTGCTAGTTAATATTTAAATATGTATAATAATGTTAGGATGTAAGATATGAAAAAGAAAATATTAATTCCATATGCATCATATGGTAGTGGACATAAAGCAATTGCAAAATATATAGAAGATTATTTTTTGAAACAAAATAGTGAATTAGAGATTAAAACTATTGATTTATTAGAATTTTCTATGCCAATTATTGGCAAATGGTCTCAAAAAGTAAACGGGTATTTAATGTTAAAAGTACCATCTATACATAATTTAGTATATAAAATTTTTGATAATCGAATAAGTGGTGCAATAGCAGATAATGTTTCTATGAGTTTATTTAAGAATAAATCTATGGCTGATTTTTTTAAAAGTTATAATCCTGATTTAACTATTGCAACTCATTTTTTTGGAAGTAGTTTAATTACTTATTACAATAAAAAAGAAATAACTAGATCTAAATTGATTACTGTTGTAACAGATTATGAAGCACATGAGTTATGGGTTAATGATTATAAAACAGATAGTTATTTAATAGTTGGAGATTCTTCTGAAATATCTTCGTTAGTAAAAAGAGGGGTAAGTAAAGAAAAAATAAAAGCATTTGGGATACCAATCGCACCATCTACTAAAGAAAAGTTTAATAAAGTTAATTCTTTAAAAAAATATAATTTTGAAGGTGATAGATTAATATGTGTGTTTTTTGGTGGTGGGGGAAATGGTTCTACTACATCTATTCCTTATATAAAAAAATTATTAAAAAACAAATTAGATTTAGACATAATTTTTATTGCTGGTAGAAATGAAAAAAGTAAAGAAAAAGTTGATGAATTAATAAAAATTTATAATGCTACGAATGTAAGGACAATTGGTTTTGCAGATAATGTTGCGGAGCTTTTGCAACTTGCTGATTTTGTTATAACCAAACCAGGTGGTGCACAAACAACTGAGTGCTTATACTATAAAAAGCCAATTTTAATGATTAATTCTTCTGGTGGGCAAGAAATAGCAAATTATAAATACTTTATTAAAAATAAATATGGTAAAAGATTTAGGACTTCTTATGGGTTAAATAAATATGTTAAAGAAATAATTAAAAATCCAAACATACTAAGGAAAATGCATGAAGAAATGCAAAAAAATCATAATGATGAGGCAATAAAAAAATTATATGATTTGTGTATGGAACTATTGAATGAAAAATAGTTCTTTTTAATTTATTAAATATTTGATATACTAAAATAAGATAAGAGGAATTAGTATATGAAAGAAGATATAAGAAATATTATCAATACTATTAAATTATTAGGCATAGATATGATTAATAATGCCAATGGTGGGTATCCTGGTATTACTTTAGATGCAGCTCCAATTATGTATACTTTGTTTGCTAACCACTTAAATATTAATCCAAAGGATGCAAATTGGGTAAATAGAGATCGTTTCGTTTTATCAGCATCTCATGCAACTGGCCTATTATATGCAACTTTATTTCTTGCCGGGTACGACATAAATATAGATGATTTAGTTTTATTTCGTCAATTAAATTCTAAAACACCGGGTTTTGCTTCTATGAAAACACCTGGTATTGACTATTCTGCTGGGCCTTTGGGAACTGGTCTTGCTGCTGCAGTAGGAATGGCAATGGCTGAAAAATATTTGAAATCTTTAATAGGATTAAAAGTGAAAAATCAAAGATTGATTAATCATAACATATATTGTTTAGTATCAGATGGTGATTTACAAGAAGGAATAGCCCATGAAGCAGCTGCTTTAGCTGGGTTATATAACTTAGGTAATTTAATTGTATTATATGATTCTAATAATATGACTGAAGATGGTAGAATAGAAAAATCTGGTAAGGAAGATATTTTAAAAATATTTGATGCTAATGGCTGGCAAATTGATTTTGTTAAAGATGGTAGTAATGTTAATTTGATTGACAAAGCAATCAAAAGAGCAAAAAGAGTTACCAATAAACCAAGTATTATAGAAATAAAAACTTTAATAGGTAGAGATTCTTATAATCAAGGAACTAATTTAGTTCATTCAAGACCTCTATCAACTGATGATATTACTAATTTACGAAAAATATTTAAAAATGATTTGGGAAAATTTGAAGTAAAAAAAGAAGTAATTGATAAATTTAGAAATATTATAAATAAAAGATGTAGCAAGAGGTATAAACTATGGCAAGAATACTATAGTGCCTTTAGTAAAAAAGATGTTAAAGAAATACAAGAAATGCTTAATTTTGTAACAAATAAAAATCTAGGGATTAATTTTAATGCAGCAAACTTTAAAATACAAGCAACTTATGAAGAAGATTTACGAGAGTCTAATTCTAAGTTAATGAATATTATTGCAAGTAGAACAAATTTTTTTCTAGGTGGTTCTGCGGACATGGCTTCTTCTTGTAAAACTTATTTAAGTCGTGAAGAAGCATTTACTTCGAAGACATATTACGGAAAAAATATTCGTTTTGGAGTCAGGGAAAATGCCATGGGGCATATTGTTAATGGTTTATCATCTTATGGATTATTAGCATTCAGTTCTACCCATTTAAGATATTTAGATTTTATGAAAAATTCTTTAAGAAGTGCCGCTATGAACAATTTACCAGTAGTACATATATTTACTAATGATTGGCTTAGTGATGATGGAATGGAAGAGCAACCTCTAGAGCAACTTAGTAATTTAAGAAGTATTTATAATCTTGATGTATATCGCCCTGGAGATATTAATGAAATTATAGGTATGTGGGATTATATTTTAAAAGAAAAAAGACCAAGTAGTATAGTAATTAGTAATGAACTAACCCATATATTAGCAGGAACTGATAGTTTAAGTGTCAATAAAGGGGCATACATAGTTAGAAAAGAAACAGGTGTTTTAAACGGAATAATATTAACTTGTGGTCATGAATTAACAACATCATTAATAATTGCCAATGAATTAAAACAAGAAGGAATTGAACTTAGAGTAGTATCTTGTGTTTGCCAAAATTTATTTGATATTCAAAGTGAAGAATATAAAAATAATATATTAGATTCAAATACAAAAATTATTGTAGTAGAAGCAAGTAATGATTTATCATGGACTAAATATACAAGTTATGAAAATATTATAGGTATAAATAAATATCAAAAGTGTGGCAAAAAAATAGAATTATTAAAAGATTTAAAATTTGATAAAAATAGTATTAAAGAAAGAATAAAGAATATATTAGATATTCAAAATTCGACAAAATAAGTGTTTATAAAATTATATATTATATTTGGTGATTATATGAGAAAATTTTATATATTTAATATTAATGATGAATTTAAAACTTTAACTAATACAAGTCCTTATAATTTGTTTAAAACATTTGAAAATATATATTATTTGGATTTAGATGAACGTAATTATGGAATTAATATGTATGAAAATATTGTTAAACCATTTAATAAGATTGAATTAAATAATAAAATATTTACTACGTATCATAAGAATGATCATTATACTAAATTTATGAATACTCATATATATAATGATTATTATACTGATGAAGAAACTAAGTTAAATATAGGCAATGCTTTTTTAACTTTAGAAACCACTTCTGTAAAACCAATGTTCTTTAAAGAATTAAAAGAGAATAAAAATTTATTTTTATGTGATTTTCAAAATCAAGATTACTTTTGGTTAGAAAGTATTGCTTAAATAATAAATATTTAGTAAAATACAAAGATGTAAGGAAATGATTATATGATAGGTGATATATTATTAGTATTATTAGGAATTATAATAGGTGTTATAGTAGGATTTATTATTGCTAAAAAACTTATGACTAAAGAATTAAAGAAAAATCCTCCAATTAATGAAAAAATGATTGAGGCAATGATGTCTCAAATTGGAAGAAAACCTAGTCAAAAACAAGTAAAAGAAGTAATGCGTCAAATGACAAAATATATGTAATATTAAGTATTACTTTTTTTATTTTGTATAAGGTGTTTTATGGAAAAGTATCAGTTAATTGAAAGAAGTATAATTACTACATATCGTAAAAAAATTTGGGCTAAGTTTGTTAAGGCTGTAAAAGATTATAAATTAATTAATGAAAATGATAGAATTATGGTATGTATAAGTGGTGGAAAAGACTCATTTTTATTAGCTAAATGTATTGAAGAGATAAAAAAACATGGGGATGTTAATTTTTCTTGTGTATACGTTGTTATGAATCCTGGATATAGCAAAGCTAATAAAAAGAAAATTTTAGAAAACGCAAAGATTTTAAATTTAGATATTGAAATGTTTGATACAGAAATATTTAAAGTAGCATATTTATTGAAAGAAGAAAATCCTTGTTATATGTGTGCTAGAATGCGTAGGGGTTATCTTTATGATAAGGCTAAACAATTAGGTTGTAATAAAATAGCCTTAGGGCATCACTTTAATGATGTTATTGAAACGACTTTAATGTCAATGCTATATTCTTCAGAGATTAAAACAATGATGCCTAAATTACATAGTACTAATTATCCAGGATTAGAACTAATTAGACCCCTTTATTTAGTTAAAGAAGAAGATATTATAGCGTGGGCTAATTATAATGAATTAAACTTTATTAATTGTGCATGTAAGTTTAGCGAACTTGCAAGTATCGATGTTAGTAAGAGTAAGAGATTAGAAATTAAAAATTTAATTAAAGAGTTAAAAAAAGTAAATAGTGAAGTAGATCACAATATTTTTAAAAGTATGGAAAATGTTAATTTAGAATGTATTTTAGGAACGGTTAAAGATGGTAAACATCAATCTTTTTTGGATAATTATGAAGAAAAATATCTTGACAAATAATAAAATTTAGTCTAATTTATTTGTAAGTTATAGGTGATGTTATGAAATCTATAAACCTAAATAGTATGAAATTTTGACCATTTTAGTGTGGTCTTTTTTTGTAAATAGGAGGTTTTATGTTAAATAATTTGAAATTAGAAGATTTGTTATCTGTTATTAAAGGTTATAATCCGGATAGTATTCCTATGGTTATTAAAGCTTATGAAATGGCTAGTATACTTCATCAAAATCAATTTCGTAAAAGTGGTGAACCATACATAATTCATCCTTTAAATGTGGGTTACACATTAGCCCTAATGCATGCTGATTGTGATACTTTATGTGCTGCATTATTACATGATACTTTAGAAGATACGAATATTACTAAACAAGAGTTAATAGAAAATTTTAATCCTACGGTTGCAGAACTTGTTGATGGGGTTACTAAAATTTCTAACTCGAGGTATCTTGTAGATAGTGATAATTTGGCTACCACAAGAAAAATTATTGGTAGTATCACAAAAGACATTAGAATTATTATGATTAAACTTGCTGATAGACTTCATAATATGCGAACATTAGAATTTAAATCTCCTTATAAACAAAAAGAAATTTCTTTAGAAACTATGCATATTTATGTGCCATTAGCACATTTAATAGGAGCTCATGAAATAAAATATGAATTAGAAGATATAGCGTTTAAGTATCTAAAACCAAGTGACTATTTAAAAATAGAAGAAAGTAGAAATTTAATTATGACTAACACTGCTGATACTTTAAATTTAATGCAAAATACTATTCAAGATGAGTTAGCAAAACAACATATTGAGTGTGCTACAATGAATAAAATAAAGAATATTTATGGTATTTATAAGCGTATAAACATGTTAGGTGATTATATAGATACTCATGATGTAGTTGCTTTAAAAGTTTGTTTAAACAAAATATCAAATTGTTATTTAGCATTAGGTTTGATTCATGAAATATATAAACCTGTTAATGAAAAATTCAAAGATTACATATGTCGTCCTAAAACAAATATGTATCAAGCTCTACACACTACTGTTTTTGCTCCTAATGATCTATTAATTCAAGTGCGTCTAAAAACTCATATAATGAATTTAGTATCGACAAATGGGCTTTCTAGTTATTGGTATTTCTTTGGTGATGAAGCAAGAGTCAAAATGCAGCAGGATTTAAAGAAAAAATGTCAATTTTATAACTCACTAGAAGAAATAAATCAAGTATTTCCGTCAAATAAATTATTTGTTGAGCATGCTGGAAAAGAAATACTTTCAGAAAAAGTTTATGTTTTTACGACTACTGATGGACTATTAATTGAATTACCTAAAGGATCAACAATAGTAGATTATGTATTTAAAGTTTATAAAGAAAGAGGTAAATATTTAGAAAAAGTTCTAGTAAATGGTAAGGAAGTTCCTGTATCATATGTATTGAATAATAATGATATTATTAGAGTAACGTTAAACCCATTAGCAACAAATGATTTAAATGCATGGGAAAATATTGCGTATACTACTACAGCTAGAAAATTAATAAGAAAGATAATCTAGTATAATAAGGTTATCTTTTTATTTTTTATTTCAATAAAGCCTTCTTCTTTTAGATATTTTAATTCTCTTTGCATAGCGCATCTATCAACTCCTAAATAATTAGCTAATTTTATAAAAGTATCGGGCACATAAATCTTTTTGGAATTATTTTTTAAGGAAGTAATACGAAAATATTCTAATAATCTATTGCGAATGGTTTTTTCACATAAAATAGAGATTCTTTCATTATTTAAAGAGATTCTTTCATTATAAAAAATTAAAAGATTTTTAATAAATTCGTTATAATAAATATTAATAGTATTAAAATTAATAACAGCGTCATAATCAATTAATATAATTTTAGTTTCTTCTTTAGCAATAATTTCATAATTATCTTGATTAATATTACTAATTATATTTCCAAATACTGAATTTTTTTCTAAAGATTCCATTATAGTTTGCGATCCATCATAATTTATTTTTATTATTTCAACATATCCATCTAATATAATGGCAATAAAATTATTTATTTTTATAAAATTATTTATGTTTACATTTTCTTGATATGTAAAGATATTAGCTTCTAATGATTTTAATAATTTCTTTTTATTTCCTAGGGTTATATTTTTAAATAAGTCTATCATTTTTACACCTCTTAAAAAAATAATAGCAAAAAAAGTAAAGTGTTGCAATTGCAACATCTAATATTAAAAAGTGTATGATACGATTATAGCGTGGAAAGTGAAGAGGTTATTTATGAAGGTTATAAAAAGAGATGGACATGTAGTTGATTATTGTCCTGAAAAAATAGAAAATGCAATTTTAAAAGCTAATGCTGAAGTTGAAGAAGAAGAACAAGCTTCTACTACACAAATTAAAAATATAATAAAATATATTGAAAAACTAGGTAAAAAAAGAATTCTAGTTGAAGATATTCAAGACATTATTGAAATGAAATTAATGGCAATTGGTAAATATGAACTTGCTAAAAAATATATTACTTATAGATATACTAGAGAATTAGTTAGAAAGAGTAATACTACTGATTTAGCCATTAAAGAACTTATTGATGGAGAATCTGAGTATTGGAATACAGAAAATTCTAATAAAAATGCTAAAATAGTTACGACTCAAAGAGATTATTTAGCAGGTATTACTAGTACAGATATAACAAGAAGATTTTTATTACCAGAAGATATCGTTAATGCCCATGATGAGGGGATAATTCATTTTCATGATGCAGATTACTTTGCTCAAAATGCCCTACATAATTGTGATTTAATAGATTTAGAAGATATGCTTCAAAATGGCACTAATATTAATGGTGTAATGATAGAAAAGCCACATCGTTTTCTAACTGCGATGACTATTGCAACACAAATAATTACTGCTGTAAATTCTAGTCAATATGGAGGATGTACGATAACACTTACACATCTTGCTCCTTTTGTAAGATCAAGTTATGATATATTATTAAAAAAATATAAAGATAGAAAATTTAGTAAAGCAGATTGCGAAAAATATGCTAAAGAGGATTTGCAAAAAGAAATTATTGACGGAGTTCAAACATTTCAATATCAAATTAATTCTATGACTACGACAAATGGTCAAGCACCATTTTTAAGTGTATGTATGTATTTAGGTGAAACTGAAGAATACAAAGAAGAACTAGCAATGATTATCGAAGAAGTTTTAAAGCAAAGAATTCAAGGAATGAAAAATGAGCAAGGCGTTTATATAACTCCTGCATTTCCTAAATTACTATACGTTTTAGAAGAGGATAATATAAATCCTAATGGTAAATATTATTACTTAACTAAGTTAGCAGCTGAATGTACTGCTAAACGTATGGTACCAGATTATATTTCTGAAAAGATAATGAAACAACTTAAAATTGATAAAAATGGTGATGGTCAATGTTATCCATGTATGGGATGTCGTTCATTTTTAACTCCATACGTTGATAGTGAAGGAAAACCTAAATATTATGGCCGTTTCAATCAAGGCGTTGTTACGATAAATTTAGTTGATGTTGCTTTGTCATCAGATAAAGATATGGATGATTTTTGGAAAATATTTGATGAAAGATTAGAATTATGTCATAGAGCCTTACAAATAAGACATAAGAGATTAAGTAAAGCAACAAGTGATGTTGCTCCAATACTATGGCAACATGGTGCATTAGCGAGACTTAAAAAAGGTGAATCAATTCATGATTTATTACATCACGGATATTCTACTATTTCATTAGGTTACGCTGGCTTATACGAATGCGTTAAATTTATGACTGGTCATAGTCATACAGATAATGGCGAAGGTAAAGAATTTGGCTTAAAAGTAATGCAACACTTAAATGATAAGTGTAAGGAATGGAAAGAATTAGAAGATATCGATTATAGTGTTTATGGTACGCCAATTGAAGCAACTACATATAAATTTGCTAAAACTTTAAGATCAAGATTTGGTGTTATTAAAGGCATTACAGATCGTGATTATATTACTAATTCATACCATGTTCCTGTATTTGAAGAAATAGATGCTTTTACTAAATTAAAATTAGAAAGTGAATTTCAAAAACTTAGTCCAGGTGGTGCGATAAGTTATGTAGAAACTCCTAATTTAAGTAATAACCTAGATGTTGTACTTGAACTTATTACATTTATATACAATAATATAATGTATGCAGAATTAAATACTAAATCAGATTATTGTCAAAAATGTGGTTATACTGGAGAAATATTAATTGATGATAATTTAGAATGGTATTGTCCAAATTGTGGTAATAGAGATCATGATAAATTAAATGTTGCTCGTCGTACTTGTGGTTATATTGGTACTAATTTCTGGAATAAGGGAAGAACACAAGAAATTAAAGAACGTGTAATGCATATTGATAATAAAGATTTAGAGGCTTAATAATGCGTTATAATAAAATCCGTAAAATGGATATCTCTAACGGTCCAGGCGTTAGAGTATCCATTTTTATGCAAGGATGTACTTTTAATTGTAAAAATTGTTTTAATCCAGAAACTCATGATTTTAATGGCGGTTTAGAATTTGATGATGATGTTATTAACAAAGTTTTAGAAGTAGGAAGTAATGATTATATTGTTGGTTTATCAATATTAGGTGGTGAACCGCTTCATCCTAAAAATATATTAGGAACAATAAAACTTGCTAAAAAATTTAAAGAAACATTTCCATATAAAAACATATGGGTATGGTCTGGTTTTTTATATGAAAATGTTGTAAATAAAGATATTTTTAAGTACATAGATGTTTTAGTTGATGGAACATTTAAAGAAGACTTACATGATCCAAGATTAAAATGGTGTGGTTCTACAAATCAAAGAGTAATTGATGTTCAAAAAAGTTTAAGTGAAAACAAAATAGTGTTATATGTAGATAATAACTTGGAGTAAAAATGATTGAAGAGATTTTAAAACAAGGATTTACATTATATTGTAAGTTTAAAAACAAAAATATATGTGGTGGCTATTTAAAGAAAACAAGCAGTGAAATATATCCTCTAGAACTTACTGGTTTTGAAAAATTCTTAATAGAAAAATATCCTGATATTTTAAAAAAATTAAGTGAAGGGTATACTTTACAAATTTATGGCGGATATAGTGATTATAAATTTACTGCAATCATAGGTAAAGAAGGAAGTGAGGGACCATATGGTGAAAATGAAATACTTTTTAATGTTGCTGTATCATATGGTTATGGATTATTAGACGCTTTAAATAATATCAATAGTGAATTAACAACAAAAAAAGAAGAAAAGCAATATACGAAAGCTTATCGTTTGTATGGGCAAGATAAGTATTATTTAGAATAAATTAAAAGAAATGGAGTTTAAAATGAAAAAAAGAGGATTTGAAATAGCAAAAGGTTATGAAGATAAAAATATAAATTTACCGGTTAGAAAAACAAAATATTCAGCAGGATATGATGTGGAAGCAGCGTGTGATATTACTATTCCTAAATATTATCCAGGGATTAAACCAACTTTAATTCCAACTGGCTTAAAAGCATATTGTATGGAAGATGAGTATTATATATTAGTTAATCGTTCATCTGGACCTAAAAAAGGGTTATTAATGGCAAATTCAATAGGGATTATAGATAGTGATTATTATGGGAATGTAGATAATGATGGGCATTTTTATTTTCAATATTGGAATGTATCAGATCATGACTTAGAAATCAAAAAGGGTGATATTATTGGTCAAGTTATATTTCAAAAATTTTTAATTACTGATAATGATAATGCTGATGGTATTCGTTGTGGTGGATTTGGTTCCACAGATAAAAAATAATATTTGATTTTATTGTTTATAATTCATACATGAGTATGAATTTTTTTTGACAATGATATGTAAATATATATATTGATTTTATTCTTTTAATAATGATTTATTATATAATGTAATCATAGAGGAGGTATAAAATGAAACCACAAGCAGAACCAATTCATATTAAATGTAATAAGGATGATATTGCTAAGTATGTATTAATGCCAGGAGATCCCCTAAGAGCTAAATATATTGCTGAAAATTTTTTAGAAAACGCTAAGTTAGTTACAAGTGTTCGTAATATGTTTGGATATACTGGAACCTATAAAGGAGAAAAAGTAACTATAATGGGCAGTGGTATGGGAATGCCAAGTATGAGTATATATGCATTTGAATTATTTTATTATTTTAATGTAGAAAGAATAATTCGTATTGGAACATGTGGTGTTGTAACACCAGATATTAAAGTACCCGAGTTAATTTTAGCAGAAGATGTTTATACTTTATCTAATTTTGCATATAATTATGATAGTTATGATAAAAATATTGAATATCCATCTAAAGAGTTAAATAATAAAGTTATTGAAGCTGCTAAAGAGTCAAATAAAAAATTACATATTGGTACTATGTTAACTTGTGATGCGTTTGGGCCATATATAAATATGGATAATGTATTAAATCGTATTCCAAAGGATATTCATCCAATAGCCGAAGAAATGGAAGCTTTTGCACTAGTTCATGTTGCTAATACTTTCAATCGTGAAGCAACTGCAATTGCTACTGCTGTTGATTCTAAATTTAGTGATGAAGTATTATCTATTGAAGATAGACAAACATCTTTAAATGATATGATTACATTAGCACTTGATGCTATTATTAAATAAAAAGGGTTTGGCTTGTTAGCACTAACTGGCCGTAGAAGATATAATCTTCTTTTTTTTATTATTTTATAGTATAATTTTCTTGTGATTAGTATGGAAGTTTTAATAGAAAGATTAAATGATCAAGGCTTAGGAATATGTTACATTAATAATATCATAACATTTGTACCAAATACTGTAATTGGGGATTTAGTAGATGTAGAAGTAATTGAAAAACATAAGAAGTATAATATTGGAAAAGTAATAAAACTAATTAAAAAATCTAATTTAAGAGTAGATTCAATATGTTCTTATTCTAATATATGTGGTGGATGTTCTCTAATTAATATGAATTATAAAAGTACTTTAGAATATAAGAAAAATAAAGTAAGAAATATATTAAAAAAATTTAGTAATATAGACATTAATTTAGACATTATTAGTTTCAATAATATTAATTATCGTAATAAAGTAACTATTCATGTTAAAGATAAAAAAATAGGTTATTATGAAGATAAAACTAATAATTTAGTAGAAATAGATAACTGTATAATAGCAAGTAATGTAATTAATAAGTTTATAAAAGAAATTAGTAATTATAATATTATAAATGGTGAAGTAGTAATTAGAAGTAATTATAATGATGAATTATTAATAAATTTTATAACTGATGATAACTTGAATATAGTAAAAAGTAATTTAAAAATAGTAGGTATATTACAAAATGGTAAAGTTTTATATGGTGAAGATAGTTTCATAGAAAAAATAAATAATTTATATTTTAAAGTAAGTTATAATTCTTTTTTTCAAATAAATAGAGATATTACTTCTTATTTGTTTAATTTTATAAAAGAGAATATTTTAAAGAATAAAAATGTTTTAGATTTATATTGTGGAGTAGGTACATTAGGATTAAATATAGCTAAAGAAGAAAATAATGTATATGGGATAGAGATAGTAAGAAATGCTGTAGAAAATGCGATAATAAATAGTAAAATAAATAATATTAATAATACTTATTATCTATGTGGCGAAGTAAAAAATTGTATAGATAAAATTAAAAATAATATAGAAGTAATTATTATTGATCCACCAAGAAGTGGTTTAGATAATAAAAGTATATCTGTAATAAACAAAATGTTACCAGAACAAATTATCTACGTTTCTTGTAATCCCATTACTTTAGCTAGAGATTTAAATAGTTTTAAAAATTATAAAATAGATAAAATAGTAGCATTAGATATGTTTCCTAATACATATCACGTTGAATGTGTGTGCTTGTTAAAACTGCGTTAAACCCTTATAAAATAAGGGAAAATCAACTATACATAGGGTATTAAAAAAAGTCAAAAAAATAGTTAAAAATAGCAAAATTTTATAAAAAAACACCAAAAAAATAAGATAGGTTGTTTTAGTAGTATATGTTTCCACATACAAGGTCTAGTGGTATTGGTTGACTAATTGAATTATATAATTTAAAGCATAATTTTATTTAACAAATAATGGAGGTATCGTTATGAAAAAGAGAAAAATAAAGATGGACGACTATGAATTAAAAATAATTATAAACGCTTTAAATGTTATGAGAACAAAATTAATAAATGAAAATAAAAATACCGAAGTTATAGATGAACTACTTTTAAAATATATTGATATATTAGAAAAATAATGGTTCTTTGTCAAATAGTGTTGGTGACAATAAATTTGATAAATGAATTAATATAAATGGGTGATTTTAAATCA